>JBCBOC010000061.1:0-10632 GCA_039821475.1 Cyanobacteria bacterium J06632_22
ATACCTTTATACTCATCAACATCAGCGCGATTGTGCCCATACCGACACGTCCAGGTCTAAGGTAGACCATGACAACAATTCGTCATAACAGAGGCACACCAAGGCGAATCTCCCCCTTAAACAACGCCAGCCGTATCCTTTAGGAATTGCTTGTAGCCCAAAATATTGTTGTCTTCGACAATTTGCTTAGCCGTATGAAAGGTAAAGCGACGATCTTGGCCCGACTCCTGCCAGGCTCGCTGGAGCCGAACAGAGGGAAAATTGCCTTGAGAAAGCTGCTGCATGAGCTGCGGCCAACGGGTTTTGAGATGATGCGTCTCGCCCACATAAACGCGGTATTGGCCAATATTAGCGACAGCAAAGATTCCGGATTTCATAATGATTCTGGGATTAAATCTGGGCCACGTCCAGAAAAGCCCATTTTCTGTAGAGCACTCTACAGGCCTCAACTTGAACGCGGTTTAGCCGACTCAGCAGGAACCAAAGATTTTTTGGCCCTGTAGCTGATACATCAAGTTTTCCCGGTCTATTTCCAGAATTCACGATGCCCAACAAAATTCTTTTGTATAGCCGTCGCCACAAAGGCACTTTTCTGGGGGTTTGTGCGCGACGTCGGGCCCCTTGGCGACCATATCAGGCACCAGAGCACCAGAGCTGCCCTCAGCAAAGTGGCGGGCGCTATAGCAATCGAAGGGGGGTAAACACATTCGACGGGCTCCAGAATGCCGTTGCGGGCCGCTTGGCGCCAATACTGAGCACTTGGAACTGAGCACCTGGAACTGAGCACTTGGACGCCCAAAATGTCCTCCGCAAAGTAGCGCCAGCTATAAAGTGGCGAGAGCTATACGAGTCAAGACACGCGCTGTGATTGAAGAATAGTCTCGATGTCATTTTCCCCGCCATCCCCGACGCCGAGTGCAATTAGAGCAATCGGGTGCGCGCGTCCGTAGCGTACTGTGCAAAGGTTGGCCGCCCCTAATGTCAGAATCTATAGGCGCATGCCAATATTGTGCCGATTGCTCCATCTCATCTGTCAAAATTTATGGCTCAGCCCCTGACCTCTGGCCCCATTGCCCCTCGCCTGCTAAAGCTCACCCTGCCCATGGTTTGGGGGGTATTTGCCATTGTTGCCTTTAACTTGGCCGATACCTATTACGTGGGTCAGTTGGGCACCGAACAGCTTGCGGCCATGAGTTTTACCTTTCCGGTGGTCATGACGCTGGGCAGTTTGGCATTTGGGCTGGGGGTGGGGACCTCATCCATCATTGCCCGGGCCATTGGTCAAGGTGATCCCAGCCGCGTTCAGCGGTTTACCACCAACAGCCTGACCCTGGGCATCACCGCCGTGGCGCTCCTGTCTGGCATGGGGCTATTGACCATAGACCCACTATTTAGGGCGTTGGGAGCCGGTCCAGACGTCCTGCCCTACGTGCGAGAGTACATGCAGATCTGGTATTTCGGCATGGTGTTTCTCGTCGTGCCGATGATTGGCAACAGCGCCATCCGAGCCTCGGGAGATACCGGCACGCCCAGCCTGATTATGACGATTTCTGCCGGGTTCAATATTCTCTTAGACCCGCTGTTGATCTTTGGCCTGCTCGGCTTCCCAGAAATGGGATTGACCGGCGCAGCCTGGGCAACGGTAATCGCCCGGGCGGTAACGCTCGTGGCGGCACTACTGGTGCTGAAGTTCAAGGCCCACATGATCTCGTCCCACTTTCCAGATGTGCAGGAAACGCTGTGGTGCTGGCGCGACATTCTCTATGTAGGCTTGCCAGCGGCGGGCACCAGCATGATCAATCCTATTTCCATCGGCGTGATCACCAGCCTGCTGGCGGTGCATGGGGCCACTGCAGTGGCCGGCTTCGGTGTGGCCTCGCGGGTGGAGTCCTTCGCCATGATCGTGCTGATGGCGCTATCGGCCAGTATTGGCCCCTTTGTCGGGCAAAACTGGGGGGCAGAAAAATTTGACCGGGTCAGACAGTCGCTACAGCTTAGCTTTGGATTTTGCCTGCTGTGGGGGCTATTGACGGCAGCGGTCCTAGCCTTAATGGGACAGTGGATTGCGCCGTTATTTAATGGAGATGAGGCGGTGGTTGCGATCGCAACCCGCTATCTCTACATTGTCCCCCTAAGCTACGGCACCGCTGGCATTATTCAGGTAACCAGTTCTGCGTTGAATGCGCTGGGTCGGCCGCTGCCTGCGGTGGTCATGACCGTGCTGCGCATGTTTGTGCTTTACATCCCCTTAGCCTACCTGGGCAGCCTGTGGCTGGGCCCGTTAGGCATCTTTTTAGCAGCCACCGTGTCGAACCTAGTGGTGGGCGCCGGAGCTTACTGGTGGAGCCGCCGCACCTGCTTTGGCAAACCCGCTCTCGCAGAAGCCAGCTAAACACTAGGCGTTGCCAAAGCGCGTTGAGTAAAATAAGGTCACCTCGCCCCCCATCACCATGCCCACAACTGCCTTACCCTTCAGCCTCGACGTTCAAACGCAGACCAACAGCGCTGACCACTTTGCCATTACCTTTGCCCCCCTCTCCTTAGAGGAGGCTTACCAACAGGCCGACGACGGTGCTAACGGTGCCATCGTGGTGATGAGCGGCATGGTCCGCAACAACACAGAAGGGCGGTCGGTAGTCGCGCTGGAGTACCAGGCCTACGAGCCCATGGCTGTTGCTGTTTTCAAACAAATTGCAGCAGAGATGCGCCAGCAGTGGCCCGATGTGACCCATATTGTTATTCACCACCGCACTGGCAAGCTCACCGTAGGAGAAATTAGCGTACTGGTGGTCGTAGGCTGTCCCCACCGCAGCGAAGCCTTTGCCGCTTGCCAGTACGCTATCGATACGCTGAAGCACAATGCCCCCATCTGGAAAAAAGAGATTTGGCAAGACGGTTCGACGAGTTGGGTGAGTATTGGCGCCTGTGAAGAAGAGACCGATCCTGAGCCCAAAGCCTAAGTCGCATCACTGCCCAGCCACATCAACCGCCTGTTGCGCTAGCACAAACCCCCCCGATATTCCCGACCGAGGCCCTAATCCAGGCGGAACAATATAGGTCTCAATGTCTTCTAAAATCTCTGACACATGCAGGTACCCATTCAACAGCTGACGCACCTCAGCTCTAATCATAGGGAACAGCTGCTGCTGGGCCATGACGCCTCCTCCCAAAATCACGCGTTCTGGTGACAGTGTCAGACTAAAATTAGCAATGCCCTTGGCAAGGTAGCTGGCCTCTAACGCCCAAGCGGGATGATCGAGCGGGAGTGCTGTGGCTTTTTGCCCCCAACGCTGCTCAATGGCCGTGCCAGAGGCTAACCCTTCGAGACAGTTTTGATGGAACGGACAACAACCTGGGAATGGATCAGCAACTGGGTCGTGGGGAACAAGAATATGTCCCATTTCTGGATGCAGCAGTCCCTGGAGAAGCTGGCCATTAACCACCGCGCCACCGCCAATACCGGTGCCAACAGTGAGATAAAGAAAGGATTTTAGACCTCGACCGCACCCCCATCGGCCTTCACCCAGAGCAGCCGCATTCACATCCGTGTTAAATCCTACCGGCACAGACAGTTCTCGCCGCAGCACACCAACAAGCTCGATCTGCCGCCAGCCCGGCTTTGGCGTTTCTAAAAACCACCCAAATGTTGGCGACTCGGGGTGAGTATCAACCGGACCAAATGCACCAATGCCAATAGCGTCTAGACGCTCTCCGCCGGAGCGGTGATGACGGAAAAAATCAACAACTTGAGCAATAGTCTCAGTGGGCGTCGTGGACGGGATGCGCACCTGTGCCCGGATATCTTCCGGGCTAGTCCCCACCGCACAAACAAACTTTGTTCCCCCCGCTTCCACTGAGCCAAAGGCCATGATTTCTGTTCCCCACTGCCCCAGTGCCGATTGATTAAGGCAGATCAATCTTATACGGATATGGCGAGCCCACTGGCATAACCATGTACCAGACGGCAATTTCGCCTAAAACAAAGGGACGGAGTAAAAACAGGTAGAGCGGCCCGTCCGGACGGTACTCACCGGGTGAAATACCATGCCAGGCTACATCGCCAGCACTATGACTCGACGTGTGAACCAGCGCCTTAGAGAAACGTGCATTGAGGTATAGCACTCCCCCTGCCCCCAAATAAAACAGGCCGGTCAATAGAAATATCGCAACCAGTTTTTGGCCCCTTGCAAACATAGAAAATCAGCGCTTCGTTTTTAGACGTTCCATCCCCTACAGCCAAGCCCTTACAGCACGCCTCCAGGACTTAGTACACAATTTCTCGCATGTACTCCCCCCAAATTTGCGCCGCT
This sequence comes from Cyanobacteria bacterium J06632_22, assembly GCA_039821475.1. Lineage (GTDB taxonomy): Bacteria > Cyanobacteriota > Cyanobacteriia > Phormidesmidales > Phormidesmidaceae > CAWUKV01. Next base: position 4,311 of record JBCBOC010000061.1, read on the forward strand.
TGGGCACTGCTGCCCCGGGTCGCCGAGTTGTCGTCATTCCCCAACCAGATGCCGGTCACCAGTTTGTTGCTGGGGACAAAACCAATAAACCAAAGATCCACGCCGTTGTCGGTGGTACCGGTTTTACCGGCGGCATTGACGCCAATGCGAGCATTGGTGGCGGTCCCCCCAGCCACAGCAGCCTGCATCATGGCGGTGAGGTTAGCAGTAGTCTGCTGGGAGAGCACCGATCGATTGGCAAATTCGCTAGTGGCAAAGTCGAAGATCACTCGGCAACTGCGCCAGTCATTCGGGTCAGCACAGTCGCTACTGTCTAGCACACGGCGGATACCGTGGCCCTTATTCCAGACGCCTTGATTTGCGATCGCACCCACCGCCCCCGTCATTTCTAGCGGCGTCACCTCGCTTTGCCCGAGCACCAGACCGGGCACCGGGTTCAAATCCGACGTCACGCCCATGTCCTGGGCCAGGTTCACAACATTGGTCAAGCCCGCCTCCCGGGCAATGCGCAGCGCCACCACATTCTCTGAGCGGGCCAGTCCCGTAAACATATCCAACGCCCCACTGCCCGACCGGCAGCCACGATAGCGCTGCCCCTGCCAGGTCATGGGGCTACAGTCGTAGGCCTGACGGGGAGACACGCCCTGTTCCAGGGCACTGCCATAGGCAAACAGCTTAAACGTGGATCCCGGTTGTCGCAGCGCTTGACTGGCCCGGTTAAATTGACTGGTGTCGTAGTCCACCCCCCCAACCAAGGCGCGGATTTCGCCGTTGTTGCCATCCAGGGTCACCAGTGCCCCTTGGCTAAAGCCAAAGCGCCCCCCATAGTTGGCCACACCGGTTGCCAAGGACTCTTCAGCCTGCTGCTGCATGTCTAGGTTGACGCTGGTTTCAACGTAGAAATTTCCCTCCCGTGCCAGGGAGGCACCGAGGGTATCTTCCAGTTCTTGGAAAATGTAGCTGTAGAAGTAAGGCGCGCGAATGCTCTGCAGCTGCTCCCGCGCGCTGGGGCTAATTTCAATCCGGGTGCGGCGGGCACGGCGACCCTCCTCCGGGGAAATCATCCCCATCTGCACCATATTGGTAATCACGCGATTGCGGTAAAACAGGGCCGCGTCGTAATCGCGCACAGGGTTAAAGGCATTGGGCGCGGGCAAAATGCCCACCAGCGTCGCTGCCTCAGAAATATCCAGATCCGAGGCTGACTTATCAAAGTAGAACTGGGCGGCATCCTCAAAGCCGTAGAGGTTATTGCCCAGGTACACCCGATTCAGGTAAATCAGCAACAGATAGTCTTTGCTGTAGAAGGTTTCCAGCTTGAGCGCCACAATCGCCTCGCGGATCTTCCGCGACGCTGAATCATCCACGCCCACATACTCTCGATAGATATTACGAGCGAGCTGCTGGGTCACGGTACTGGCCCCTTCGCGAATCTCTCCGGCCTGGACGTTGCGAACCGCCGCTCGGGCAATGCCCAGCGGATCTACGCCCAAGTGCCAGTGGTAGCGCGCGTCCTCAGAGGCAATCACCGCCTGGGGCAGGTAAGGGGAATATTCCCCCAGCCTGGCTTTCTCAATGTGGGCACGGGTGTTAATCGGGTTCAGCAACACCTGCTGGTCGCCGTCATTGCCATAGACCGAGACCGGCCCCTGTACCGATTCGGGGATGGGACGAATGGGTATTTTGGGCCATTCAATCGCCACAATCCAAAAGGCTATCAGTGCGGTAAAGCCTGTGGCTCCAAATAATCCGTAGCGTAAGGTTTGGATGTACCACGGCGGCGGATCGACGTAGCGAATCGTGGCCGAGTCGGTCAGCTCAGCTGGGCCCAGACTCAGGACATCGCCGTGGTGCAGTACGGTCTGATTGAGGCGCTTTTTATGACGATAGGTGCCGTTGGTGGATTTTTTGTCCTGCAGGACAAAGGGGTTACCGGGGCGGTTGCGATCGCGAGTCAGGGTCAAATGGGTCTGACTCACCAAGGGGCTACGCACCACAATATCGCTGGACTTTGAGCTGCGCCCCAGCACGTAGTGGTCGCCCAACAGCGAGTAGTCCTGGATTTTACCGTCAAATTCCACCACCAGCTTTGGCACCCGCGCACCGGGCTTCAGCGGTAGCTTCGAAAAATCAATCTTGGCAACGGTCTTCACCGCCTGGGTCACCGTACCCAAGATCGTGCGCGGCACTTGAGGCGACGGATTGGGTGACGGATTGGGCGAGGGCGGCGGCGATTGAGGCGGCGAAGTCATGCAGGCACCGGGTGCTGAGTTGGCAAGTGCAGGGCTAGCAAGGGATTACAACGGGAACCGTAGCGATTTCGTAAAGGTATCGCAGTTTTTGGATCACAGGCGCAGGATGAGTTAAAGCATTCGACGGCGTTGCGGGGCGACCCGTTCAACGGGCTCAGCGTCAGAAACTGGCTCCCAAAAACTGACTCCAAAAACTGGCCCCAGAGACTAACCTTAGCAACGCGACGAAGGCAATATTGCAGTTTTTCGGGCATTGCGCCCCACCCGTTGGCACCATTGTAGGGTGGGTGTCGCGCAGCATAGCCCAGGCCACACTCATTTGAATACCCGCCAATGGGTTAATCGCGATCCTACACGCCCTTTAAAAGTCCTTTTATCAGCGTCCCCCATGCCCGAAGGTCCCGAAATCCGTAAAGCTGCCGATCGTGTAGAGAAAGCCGTTAAACCCCATCCCGTCACGGAAATTAGCTTTGCCTTTGAACATCTCCAGCCCTACGAAACCGAACTGACCGGGCGGGCCATCTGCGCGGTGGAAACGCGGGGCAAGGCCATGCTGATCCACTTTGACAACGACCTCAGCATTTACAGCCACAACCAGCTCTATGGGGTTTGGATGGTGCGTTCAGCCTACGACTATCCGGCCACCCGAAGACAGCTCCGGCTGGCTATTCACAATGCCAAAAAATCAGCACTGCTCTACAGTGCCTCAGACATTGAGGTGCTGACGCCCGATCAAATTCCCGTACATCCCTTCCTAGCAAAGCTGGGGCCAGATATTCTCTCCACTACCCCTGAGCAGGTTCTGGCGCAGCTCTACGCCAAACCGCACCATCGTCGTCAGTTTACGGGCCTGTTTCTCGACCAGCACTTTCTGGCTGGCGTGGGTAACTATCTCCGCAGCGAAATTCTCTTTGTCGCCCGGCTGCACCCCCGACAACGGCCCGTGGACTGTGACGAAGCAACGCTCCGAGAGTTGGCCGAAAGTGCGATCGCAATTCCCTACCAGTCGTATCGCTACAACGGCATTACTAATGATCTGGATCTGGCGAACCAGCTCAAGGCCCGCGGCCAGAAACGAGGTCAATATCGCCATTGGGTCTTCAATCGCGAGGGCAAGCCCTGCCGCATCTGTGCAACGCCCATCGTCAAAGACGTTGCCAGTAGTCGTCGGTTCTACTACTGTCCCACCTGTCAGCCCCTACCCTAGCCACACCCCAACGGGAACAAGGTTAAACAAATCTAAACTACTGACGAATCACCAGCCATATTCTTAAACTAGGTCCAAACCGTTCATCATCCTGAAGATCCCCCCTTCCCCCCAAAGTTCTATGTCTCGTTCTGCCCAGCTTGTGACCGACATCAGCACCACCCTCCGTCACTACCTCCACGCCTGGAATGCCCCCACCGCAGACGAGCGGGCCGCAGCCCTGCGCCAGGCCCTGACCCCAGAGGTGATCTATATCGACCCCCATGCGGGCGAACGGTATGGCATTGACGCGGTGCATGCTGTGATTGAACAGTTCCGCAGCAAGTCTGACTACCTCCTAGAAGCCACGGGTCACCTGGACGTCCACCATCAGCTGTTTCGACTGCCCTGGCGACTCGGCGATCTGGACCGGGGTGTTCTTTCCCACGGCACGCTGGTGGGTGAGTTTAATGCCGCAGGCAAAATTCTTCGCCTGTGGGGATTCCTAGACGGAAAGCAGGCCGGCGATTGAACGCCATCGCCGCCCTAAAACCCGACCCATCCCCGGATAAACCAACCGAGGAGTAGCCCCAAGCCCCAAAAGCGTAGTGCCTGCCAGAAGGGTTCTTTCACCATTTCCCAAGCCAGGATTTTACCCTCCAGCGTTTCCTCTAGGGCGTCGATTTGCTTTTGTAACCGCTGGCGTTCTGCGGCGGGCAATGTTGCTGGATCAAACTGGGCCTGCAAATCGGCCCGCCGCCGCGCGGCTTTTTTAACCTCAAAATAGCGATCGCGAAGGGCTAAAAAATCCTTCGCCGTTTCCTTTAGGGCCGTCTCAAACTGTTTCAGTTCCTTAGGGTCAGGGCGTTCAGTCGAAGAAGTATCAGGCGAGTCAGTAGCCATAACAGTGGTAGGGTGACGCGACACGGTCGTGCTCTACCGCTTTATACAATAGAAATACCCTTAACTTTTCTGAATCTATGACGGCAGCCTCTGATTCTCCCCCACTCGACGCATCCGCCTCCCTGGACACCGCAACACCACTAGAGCTGGCCCAGGCGCTGATGGATAAGCTTGCGATCGCACCCAACGACTGGCATCGCCTCAGCGCGAACCGCCAAGTGCGGGCCAAGGAACAGGCGGCGGCAGCCCTGGTTTATCTCCTTAAAGACCAGCCCGATGAAGCCTTAGCCCGCTTTCAGCAAACCGTCGGCTGGCTAGACCGTAGTCTCAAAGCCCCACCCTGCCCAACCCACAGGGAAAAGCATTAGCAGCTTCCTCGGCGCCAAACCAGGGTCACCCGATCACCATTCCGTAACCGCAGCCGTTCCGCCGCACTGCCCTGGTTGACCGCAATTTCCACCCAGCCGTGGCTGCCAATCAGCCCCAGCAGCTCTCCAAGCTGCGCATCGCCATAGCTGGAATATGGCAACACGGACCGTTCTCCCACGAGAAGCTGCCAAGGCCGTCCAGTGACGCATCGTCCTGGAATCGTGGTGATGGCATTGCCAAAGCGGTCAATGTACTGAATGACCCCTTGAAATCCTTGAGGGGTTGCGATCGCATCCTCCATCGGCAATCGGACTAGCGAGTCCACTGTCACGACCTCTCCCAGCCGTGACAGGTCGACCCCAGTGGCCAAATGTGCCGCCACAGGTGCAAAAATATCTCGCCCATGAAAGGTGCGACTCGGTCGCCGCACACGCCAGTATTCTGGGTTCGTCAGAGCCACCGACCGCTTCACCTGTCCCCGCAGACTGTCTAACACACCGTTATCGGGCGCCACAAAAAACTGCCGCTGTCCATCCACCGCCGCCTCCAGCGCAATCCCGCGCCGATCGGTACCTACCCCTGGGTCCACGACAACGCAATGCACCGTTCTCGCGGGGAAGTATGGATAGCTATTCATCACCACAAACCGAGCGGCCATCACATCCTGCGGAGGAATATCATGCGTCACGTCCACCACCCTCACCCCCGCCCCGAGCTGGGCAATGACCCCCTTCATCACACCGACGTACCCATCGCACGTTCCAAAATCAGTCATCAGCGTGATCAGGCTCATATCGGCAATCCCAAGATTCACGGCACACTTTAGGTCATAGACGCACGTTACTCGGTCTATTCGCCTAAAGGACTTGTCCAATCAACCCATTTGACGGACTATTGCATCGTCGCGTTGCTCGGGACAACCATCAGCAACGCCCCCGCGATACCGCCGTTCCCTAAAGCGTTACTGCCATGTCACCATCACCGCCCGACTCTGTCCCCAGTGCCACCCTCACCGCTAGCGTCCAGGCATTAGGACTAGACAGCATCGCTCGGCATATCTTTATCTGCGCCGATCAAACTAAACCGAAATGCTGCGACAAAGGCGACAGTTTAATCGCCTGGGACTACCTTAAAAATCGGCTTAAAGAACTCAACCTAGATCAACCCACCGAACAGCGGCCCAACTGCATTTTTAGAACCAAGGCAAACTGCCTTAGGGTTTGCCAACAAGGCCCCATTTTATTGGTCTACCCCGACGGTGTTTGGTACCACAGTGCGACACCAGACGTGATTGAGCGAATTATTCAAGAACATCTCATCAATAATCAGCCCGTTACCGACTACATCTTTTTACAAAAACCACTTCCTCAAACCAAATTGCCTTAATAGAATCGGTAATTTTATTGAGACCGTGGGCACACTGAATCTGACAATTTTGTCAGGGACATTTCTAGGTCCTTTGAATACATCCGGATAACCGTGTTCTAATCAGGCAAAGTTAGTACGAATTGTCAGGATGTATTCAAAGGACCTAGAAATGTCCCTGACAAAATTGTCAGATTCAGTGTGCCCACGGTCTCAATAAAATTACCGATTCTATTAAGGCAATTTG
>JBCBOC010000740.1:0-2395 GCA_039821475.1 Cyanobacteria bacterium J06632_22
GGAAAAGCTTTGAAAATAGCCCTGCGGGCTGGGTTAATAGCCGCACTGGGTTTCCTAACATTAATGGTGCAGGCTACTGCATATAGGGGAAACGCACTTCAAATGAACCATCAACCTACTCAAGCTCTCGGGCAATTCTGTGCCGTGCTGATCTTCGCCTTTGGTCCGTGAACCCAGCATGGGTCACTCAACGGACTGTTACTGGACCCTCAAGTACCTGGCGCAGTCACTTCGTGACCGGTCGCTATAGACATGCAGAATAAGACTATTTTGACGGCGAATTTATGCCCGGCAACTACTAAGTTCAATAATAGCGTCGTTTTTTATGCTGTTGCTGCCTTTGTCATAGCTTATCTGACTCTTGATAGAACACTCCGTATTCAGACTTTAGACGTGTAAAAAGCATCCTTAGAAATTATTTTTTACGGAATAAATTATGTTTTTTTAATCCATGTTAACTAAGTTTTCGTGTAGCTTAACCATCAAGCGTGCGGTGTTTTGAGCATCATCAATGGCGCGATGCCTTTGTCCTTCAAACCCGAGATTCAGCTTTGTGAGGGCAGCCAACAGGCCCATTTCTCCCGTGCGCTGGAGCGTAGCAAAGGTCTTTTTAACATCCAGATAGCGTTCACCAAATGGGTATTTGATGTGATGACGGTGGCAGTCCCGCTGTAGCTGCCGGCGATCATACTCGCCCCAGGCACAAAGGCAGTGGTTGCCAAAGCTGTTAGCCCAATGTAAAAGCGCCGTAAGCCCCTCCGTGAAGGTCGGGGCTTGATCGATGGTGGCTTGATCGATGGTGGTGAGTGTTTGGCAGTAGGGGGTCAGGTGGGGATTGAGGATAGGACGAATAAACTGCTGAAATGCGCCTTCGATACAGCGCGATTTTGCATTCAGCATGACGGCGCCTATTTCAATGGTCTCGCGCTGGGTCCGGGGAATCCGTTTGTCTTTAGGGGTGCAGGTCGCCTCTAGGTCCAAAACCAAATAGTAGGCTTCTGCAATGTGAAGGTGGGCGGCAGTCTGCATCTAGACCGATTCAGTATTGACAGTAATCACAGCAGGGCTGGTTCTATTTTTTCACATCGGTAACCCGCCAGCTGAGCTTCAGATTTAGCCAGAAGTTCCACAGGGTCACCAGTGCGATCGCAATCAGGTTAGCGAGGTAGCGGTACTGACCATTGAATACCAGATTAAAGATCAGATTGAGTAGCAGTACATTCAGCACCAGTCCCATCAGGCAGACGGTATTGAACTTGAGAAATCGGCGTACGCGTGCCCCCATCCCCTTTTGCTTGCGAGCAATGTCGGCAAAGGTCCAGGCATCGTTCCACAAGAAATTATTGAGGATCGCCACCTCTGCCGCCAAAATTTTACTGCGGGTGAGCCCCCAAGCTAGAGTCGCTGGGTCGCTGAGCAAATACAGCATGGCCATATCGACAACCACACCGCTCAGTCCCACCATGCCGAATCGGAGGAAACGTCTCAGGGGAAACCTCTGGCGAATACGGTCAAAGCGTCCCCGTGATCGTAGCTTGGCGAGGTGTCCCAAATACGCTAAATAATGCTTCCACGTGACCTTGCTTTCACCGGCTTCTCGTTCCTGGAAGACATAGCCAACCTCTGCAATGTCTTTGATCTGACCGCGACCAATCACCTCTAACAAGATTTTGTAGCCCACTGGACTGAGGCGTGGACCGGCAATGGCGCGGCGCTGCACCATAAAATAACCGCTCATGGGGTCGGTCACTCGGCCTACCACATTGGGTAAAATCAGTAGCCCCAAGACCTGCGCCCCACGGGATAAAAATCGCCGCACTAGGCTCCACTCGCTAACACCGCCCCCTTCTACGTGACGACTGGCCACTGCCAGGTCAGCGCCCTGCTGCATGGCTGCCAACAGCTGAATTAAAGTCTCGGGCGGGTGCTGTAAATCGGCATCAATCACGCCCAAAATATCACCGTGGGCGACCTGCCAGCCCCGAATCACCGCTGAAGATAGCCCGCGCTCCTGCCGACGGCGCATGACCCGCAGCTGTGGATATTTTTGGGTCAGTGTTTCGGCTACGGCCCAGGTCTGGTCGGGACTGTCATCATCCACCAGAATCAGTTCGTAGTGGTCAGGAACAACATTATCCAGCAGCGTCGTTAGCTGACCCACAATGTTTTCGACGTTGTGGCTTTCGTTATAGGTGGGAATCACCAGGGAGAAGACCAACCGATGCTGAGAGGCCCTGTCTAGGGTAATTTTTAGCGGTCCCTCGGGTGGATGTGCCTTAGCAAAGGTATGAGCCATGGCAAGTCAAAGCGCGCGCTGTGCCTGAGAGATAGCTGGCATCAGGGGCTCAAAACTCAGGGGCTCAAAACTCAGGGGCTCAAAACTCAGGGGCTCAAA
>JBCBOC010000825.1:0-1566 GCA_039821475.1 Cyanobacteria bacterium J06632_22
CACTTCCAGCCATAGTTTGCTCAGGGCGTGGCGTGGGTTGCCCCGCCAGCCGTTCCAGAGCCACCTTTAGGTCTGCAGTCATTTGCTTCGCTTGGGCTTTACCGCAGCCCTCCTGGGCAAACTATGGCTGGAAGTGCGGCTGATTAGAAGACACAGGCCGCGGTACTCAACCCAGCGTGTGGGCTGCCAACTCTGGCACTTGAGGTCGACGGGGAACAGTGAAATAGCGAGTGAGCGAAAGAGTGTGAGGGCTTTGGCGAAAACCGGGTTAAAACAGGGCTATAAACCTAGCGCTACTCGCTAAGCACTATATTCGCTAGGCACTATTTGCGGGGCTCAACCCGAATTTTTAGTCTTGACGCTGCCCTAGACGCTATTGGCGACGGGCTGCGAATCTGGCACAGGTGTGCGCGGTGTTGACTGACGTGCCGGCAGTGTCAGCTTGAAGACTGTGCCACCGGCTGGGGGCGTTGTGAAAGAAAGCTCGCCCTGGTGCTCGTCGGTGACGATCTGATAGCCGATAGATAACCCTAGGCCAGTGCCCTGCCCCACCGGTTTGGTCGTAAAAAATGGATCGAAGACTTTGTCTTGAATTTCGGCGGGAATGCCGGGGCCGTTATCTGCGATCGCAATATGGACGCTATCGGATGATGCTTTGGAAATCTGGATGGTGATTTGTGGCTGCTGCGACGGGCTGCGGTCTAGCGCATCGATGGCGTTGCAGAGCAGGTTCATAAAGACCTGGTTGAGCTGGCTGGGGTAGCATTCTACCGGTGGCAGTGGCTCAAACGTTTTCACAACGGTAATGGCCGGACGGTGGCGGGTGGTGCTGAGGCGACGCTTCAGCAGTAAGAGGGTGCTGTCTAACCCTTCGGCGAGGTCCACATATTTGAGTTGGGCCTCATCGAGTCGAGAGAAGTTCCGCAGCGACAGGACCATCTGGTGGATGCGGTGGGCGCCGTCGCGCATGGACCCCGTTAGCTTGGGGAGGTCTTCGCTAATAAAGTCGATATCTAACGCTTCAGCGGTTTGGTCAATGTCTGGATGGGGGGTTGGATGGTGCTGCTGATAGAGCCGAAGCATCGTGAGCAGATTATCGGCGTAGGTATCGACGTGCTTGGCGTTGCCGTAGATAAAGTTGATGGGGTTGTTAATTTCATGGGCGATTCCGGCAACGAGGTGCCCAAGACCCGACATTTTTTCCTTTTGTACGAGCTGGGCTTGGGTTCGCTTTAGCGCGTCGACGGTGTCGTTAAGTTGTTCAACCTGCTGGGCCAGTTGCTGGTTAAGGTGGCGGATCTGTAGGTGCGTCCGGACCCGAGCCAGAACTTCTGTGGTGCGAAACGGTTTAGTAATGTAATCCACTGCACCCAGCGAAAAGGCCTTGACCTTGTGTTCGGTGTCGGTCATGGCGGTGGTAAAGATGATCGGGGCAATGGGCTCTACTTCCTTGACAATCTCAAAAGAATTGCCATCGGCTAAGTGGATGTCCATGAAAACCAGGTCGTAGCCTTGGTTTTCCTTGAAATAGGCGATCGCATCCGATACGGTCTCGATCAATTCTAC
>JBCBOC010000160.1:0-7237 GCA_039821475.1 Cyanobacteria bacterium J06632_22
CTGTCAACTCGGACATCCTCGGCCTTTTGAACCGTGGCATCTGTCAAAAACGCGTGGGTGTGACGGTTAACCTCGTTGTTGGTCACCTGCCCAGCAATGCCGAGCTTACCGCCTTTGTTGCCGCTGGCCGCATAAGACTCTATCGAACCCGGACTGCGAGCCGCGAGGCTAATATCGCCATCGGCGCTCAGAGCAGCCTGCTTGATAAATGCCTGTACCCCACCAGAAACCGTATTTTGAGAGTAGGAGCCCGCCAACCCTGCAGATCTATCGCGACCTTGGAGAACAACAGAACCAGAGCCCGCCAATATATTGCTACTGAGCCCATCGTCCTCGGCCAATATTGTCACCGAGCTGCCGCTAGCAATCGTCTCATCTTGCAAGACGCGATCAAGAGATAAATCGCTCAGCGTCACAACGGCAATAGAGAGCTGGGTCGCCGTCACGTCCGCAACGCGGTATTCCCCGTCGTTTGACCCTGTGCCCGACACCTGAATGGTTTGTCCAGGACGGAATCCTTCTGCAATCCAGCTGCCCGACGCCCTTGTGATGGTATCGGCATTGGTGAGCCCTCTACCCCGATTCAAAATTTCTCGCTTAAAGGTCAAGCCAGGAGCCCCGGCCATGGCCGGTCCTGCAGAGACCGTAGCTGTTGTAGTAGTGAGCGAAGTAAGGGTATCCCCTGCCACTAGCGTAATCACCGTGTCGGTCACAGACTGAATGCGGTAGTAGCCGTCGTTATTGCCCGCATCTTTAACGCGTAGCGTTTGTCCGACTTCAAAGCCATCCCCCAACCAGCTGCCGGTACTGCGTGTAATGGTGTCGTTAGCGCCAACATCAGTAAATACCAGCTCTGGTTCGCCAGTGGTGCGGGGCGTACCCGTGCTGGCAGCGAACAGATCAACCTCACCTGTTGTGGTAACGACCATGTCACCGTCAATGTAAGCACGGGTGTTGTTCTGGACCGTATTGATGGACACATCTCCCGATGCACCAAATCCAAACTTGCCCCCAGAAGTATCTGTCGCATCGCCGTTGGATGGAGCTGAGCTAGCACTAGCGTCCGCCTTGCCCGTGTCTTTATTCCCTGAGGTTTTGGTGCTGGCAATCGTGAAGGAAATAATCTGTTCGCCGCTAAGGGCGTCTACTGAGACATCCTTAGCCGTAATGCTACCGCTACCTTGGAGGGTATCACCATTGATTGCCACACCATCAGTAACAACCTCATCCTGCAACAGAGTGCTGGATTCCAAAATTGCTGTATCACCATCAATCGCAGCAATTTTAAACGCCCCATTGTTATTGCTTGTCCCCGAAACAATCAGGGTATCTCCGGGATTAAAACCATCGGCTCGCCAGCTCCCCGTCGATCGGCGAATGGTGTCTGCCGCAGTGATGGTTACACCCGTAGCATTCTGTTCCGTCACCAGAGTGGTATCCAAGGAGGACTCATCCACTGCGGTGGTGAGATCATCCTCATCCAGCAGGTTGCGCCGTAGGATAATCGTCGTATCAGATACCTCATCAATGGTAAAGGTGCCATCGTTGCTGCCGCTACCCGAAATGGTTAGAGTCTGGCCAGGAATAAAGCCATCGTCAATCCAACTGCCGGTTGATCGGGTGATGCGATCGCTACTCTCAATTGCAACACCGCTGATATCGGCCTGGCTCGTGAACACATTGCCTTCTACCAGGGTCAGCACATCACCTGCTATTTCGGCAATTTCATAGTTGCCGTCATTGTCTCCTGCCCCGGATACGGTAATGACCTGGCCAACCTCAAAGCCATCATCACTCCAGCTCCCCGCATTTCGGCGAATACTGTCGGCCCCGACCACCGACACCCCAATACTGCTGCTGCTACTTGCCAATTCAGCAGTATCCGCTAGGGTCAGCGTATTGCCATTAACAGACGCGATTTCATAGCTGCCGTCATTGTCACCAACACCGTCACCATCACCATCTTCTGTACCCGACAGGGTAATCACCTGACCAGCAACAAAGTTATCGGTACTCCAATCGCCTGTTCGAGTGATGGTATCCGGCGCGGTATCGTTTTGAGTAAGGGTCAGATCACCGTCAAAGGCAACGGGAATAAAGGTCAGCCCAGGATCCCCCTGCAAGGCCACATTTTGGAAGTTGAGGGCAGGATTACCTGTTAAGGCCGTATCGTTGAAAGTTAAGGTTGGGGCGCCCGAGAGTGATTTCTCATTCCCAATAAAGGCCTTCGTGACCGTCTCTACAGTGCTCAGTCCGACAGCAGCGCCAATACCAATGTCGCCAGCGTCGCCGGTTATCACCGTCTGCGGCCTAAAGATATTAATACCGCCTAGGGTCAGGTTATAGGCCCGTGGGTCACTGGTAGCCCGAATTGCAACATCTTCTTGGGCGGTGATTTTGGCCGTGTCTTCGATAAATGCAACAGAGGTCGTGTTGAGATTGACCAATGAGGCCGCACCAAAAACGCCCAGCTTATCTGAGGTGCCTTGGGAACTGGTAACCGTGATGGCACGCTCTTCAATATCTGATGCAACTACTACATCGCCTTGGGTTGCGGTAACCGCAGCCCCATCGCCAATCGTGGCCACCGCTGAATTATCGACGTCATAGAAGGTGAACGAACCGCCAATACCCGCCTTGGGTTGGGCGGGCTGGTTCAGCCGATATTTGTCGTCAATACCAACCTTTTGCGCAGCCGAATTGATCGGTGCCGCAAATTTGTTTAGAAGGAACCGATCTAAAAAGCTGTAGCTAAACTTGGCAACCCCACCAACGAGGTTCATTGTGTTCATTTCGGTGCGGGCAAACACCTCCACATTAGCCGCGGTGACCTGCGCACTGTCAGCGATTTCAGCCCGGGCAGAATTGGAGAAATTCATCACCTCAACCGCACCCGAGAGGCCAAATTTGCTGCCTCCGCTGCTATTTTGCACAAAGCTAGTAAAGAGCGTATCGAGGCCTGGGGCGCCTTCTTCAAAAAAGGCATTCCCCAAAAAGGCAACCACCTCCTCCGGCGAGTCAAAATCAAACGCCAGGAGCTCGGCCAGAGTATTTAAGGCATTCTCCCAAGGGAAGGGAATTTCAATGCGAGCGTCCACGCGCACATCATTCACGGCAGTAACGGTAGCCCTTTCCCCAATATATGCTTGAACATCATTGGCCGTATTACCTACAACTACCGCGCCTCCCACAGCCGCCTTATCAGAGGTGGTGCTAGCATTGGCCGACACATTCATGCGATCGGTAAGCTTTGCCAGAACCTCTACAGATCCGTCAGCGGTCACCTGGGCATCAGGGGCAATGTAAGCTTTGACGCCCTGCTCGGCATCCGCAATGGTAATAGCCCCACCCAGGTTAAATTTGCCACTTTTGAGCGTAGGAAACAGTTTACTGAGGACCAGGTTCCCCAACTTACCTGAAATGCCCGTGACACCTGCACTCTTAAGGGCCTGCTGTCCTGAGTTTTTAAAGAAGCTATTAAACTGTTGTGAAAGCTGTTGAGTAAACCCAAGGTTTTGAGTGTTGCCCAGGTTGGCACTATCGGTTGCAGTGATGTTATCTGTTGTCAAAGCATTGGCTGAGACCGCAACTTTACCCGCACTATCAGTAGTACGAACAGTGCCATCAATATGAGCTTCAGTAACGGTGTCGATTAGATTGAGCCCCACAGCAATGCCCGCACCACTGCCACCCGCATTCGCCACCGACGACGCCACAGCAATATCGAGCTCAGTATCGGCAGAGACCTGCACACCTTTACCCGTAATGTTGGTGCCGGCCCCTGTAAACGCTTTTGTTTCTGAGTTGGTAATGGCTCCAGCAAAGGTCAAATTAATGGGCGTATTTCTAGCTGGGGGGGTAATCGACGTCGCCTTGGAGGTGTTTAGCGTATTGGCAAGCACCTGCACCTGGTTGGCTGCCGTAATGGTAGATGAGCCCTCTACTGTAGCCAGTGCCTTGGCTGTGGACTGGGCAAAGGCACCGGCAATGTTAAACACTTTCTTAAGGCTTAACGCTGGTCCTAGAGGCGTTGCTCGACCGTCCGCGTTGGCGTTGATCTTGACACTGCCTTGGGTCGCTTCTATGGTTGAGGCGCCTTTGACTTGGGCTATCGCTGCGGTATTCGCTAGTGAGACAAATGCCGACCCCTGAAAGGGGAGTAGTGCCGTCAGAAAGGTGTTCGTCAACTCCTCAGTATCTGGCAGGATTGAGGTGCCGATAACCTTGACGACATTCGCTGTGGTTTCGTCTGAGTCAAAGGCTTCCCCATCAGCCAGCGTGATCGTATCGCCACTAATGCTGGCAACCCGATAAATATCGTCATTATTATTTTGAGAGTCCACCACCGTAATGGTGGGGCTGACAAGGGGACTGAGAAAGCCATCTTCTAGCCAGTTGCCCTGGAGGCGCTTGATCGTGGCAGGCCCAGTGCCGTTGTTGCGAAACTCCAGCGTGGTCGCGCCAGGGTTAGACATTTCAATTTCTAACGGTGGCACCAGAGAGGTGTCGGCGTTGGCATCAATAGTGACGCTGGTGCCCACCAGCGTTGCAGTATCGACCAGGACGCTGGCGGCAGCATCTTTCTTAAAACCGAACACACCGAACCGCTCAGAGGCTTTTGCCGACAGCGTAATTTCACCGCCCCTAACCTCAGCGTTCGAAACACTAAGAGATGCGCCGGGACTAGGCGTGTCGTTGCGACGCACAATACTGAAATCTTCAACTTTGAGGTCAACGATCCCAGCGGCGAAGGCACTACCGGCCTCAACCTGGGCCAATAGCTTTGCTCCGGCAGCAATGTCGATGGTCTCACCCGAAAAAGAAATACGCCCCGAGTCTCCAGCTGAAACCCCGCTAGTCGGATCTGTTCCAGGTGTTATCAACTCTCGAGTAGACACGACCACATCTGCATTGACAGAGATCGTCTCAGCATCGACGGTTAAGCTGCCGCCCTGGAGCAAGGCATCGCCCGCAAAAGTGACACTATCGCTGCCCTGGAGTAAATCGTCCAGGAAATCGCCGACCACGGGAATTGATGTCTCTAGCGAGCTGCCCGCCACAGTAATATCAGTCGTGACCCCCGAGCCAAGATTTTGAATCGTCAGGCTGTCATCTCCGTCCCCTAGCAAAATGCGAGCCGATGTCGCCGTCTTAGAAAAGGCGAGACTTTCCATCGTCCCGTTCAAAGAACGAACCTGTAGTGTTGTACTGGATGCCTCTTCCAGCACTAACTCATCATCGTTGTCGGTTGCAACAATTTCCACCTGACTAGCATTGCCAGCGTTAATAGGTTCTAAACCCGCAAATTCAATCTGCTGCCCGTCTAGCGTAATAAGTCCTGAATCTGGACCAAAAGCTTGATAGGTTAAATTGTCAGAGGTTTTTTCAATGTTCAGGATGTCAAAACCACCCACATTGCCATCCAGACGACCATCGAGGCGTCCGCCTGCCTCTAGAATGAAGGTGTCTTGATTGTTGGCAGCACCGACCAGGTTTTCTACCTGATTAAAAGTTATACCGCCGGTTAAGCTACCGCTGTTGCGCCCAGTTATAGACCAAACAACAGTGCTGCCAGGAGTACCGCCAGGGCCGTTCAAAATATCGTTGCCGCCAGCCCCATCAAACTGGAGCTGGCCTGGAAGGAGAGATGTCACCAGAGATTGATCAACCGAAAGCTGGTCGTCACCCGCCCCCAAATTTACGACTAGGTCCAACCCCAAGGACAAATCAACGCCACCGAGCTGTTTAAATAGCACGCCGTCCGTACTAAACAACAAACGGTTAGCGTCAGCCTGCAGCCACAACTCATTAGCCTGTTGGTTGCCTGTAAAGGTCAGCGTGTCATCGTCTAAACCAATAAGAATGCCGTCCTGCCTCGTCAATGTATCCAACCCAACAACCGACAGAGCGGGCTGCCCGGCGTCAGCCAGGAGAGACGGTGTGGCGAAGCTGCCTAAAACGCTAAAATTCGCAGGCGCCAGCGTTGGCAACACCTGCGGCAGCGTTTCTCCTATAGCCGTCGACGAAGGGTTTGATGTCGGGTCAGAAATCTGAGGACTGAGAGGGTCTAGGGCAAGCGGATTTAGGTCAGAGGACAAAGGGGACTGGGCATCGAGTGAGGCAGGATCACTCATGGTCAGAGGCTCCAGAATGGGGCTAATTTACAGTCTTCGCCGTTTACGTTGGGACACCGCATGAGGCTATGTTTGGCATGCAACGAAATAGCGGAGGGAAATAGAAGGGCAGCCTCGTCCTCATGGAATTGGCTACTGTCATGCGTAATGGCCTACAGCCACAGCGTAGGCCACGGAGATCAGGAGGTCTAAGGGGAGAGTCTCACTCGTGCTCTGCAACGCCTACAGGCTCCGGGTTTTCGCGAGGTTGGCGACGCGGTGGAGGCGGTGGCGGTACCGCGTCATCTGGTGCAGCAGCCTCGGGCTTCTCTCTTAAGGCCGGGGGCTCGGTATCTAGAGGCGGGACAACTTCCTGGGCGGGAGCCGCTTCCGCCGCCGAAACCGAAAGTGCCGCCATTTGCTCGGTTACCCAGGCATCAAACAGTTGTTCCGTAAGCTCTGCTTTGAGGCTTTCGCTTAACACAGCCGGCAAGACTTGCTCAACCCGGCAAAGGCACCAGCGATCGCCCATTAAAATGGGACCAATGAGCGTATTTAACGATGCATCAGCGGTGGCAGATTGAATCTCAGGACGGAGCTGGGATCGTCGTAGCACATCTCGTTTGACCACGACTTTGCCTTCACCGAGTGGAAAGTCTAGTGCAACCTTTTCAAAGCCATCACCCGCCTCAAGTTGCTCCTTTAACTGCCCAGCCAGCTTTTCTTCCGACACCAACATGTAATACAGATCAACCTGATCAAAACTATCCCGTTGAGCATCAAAAGATGCTTCAATCTGATCTGAAGTCACAGCAGTCCGCAGTTGATTAAGCTTCATACCAATCAACAACTGACGTTCTAGCGCCTCATAACTCAAGCCTTGGTTGAGCAACCAGGACTGGAAGTCGCCCTGTTCTGCTAACTGATTCTGCAGGCGAAAATCAATTAAAGCCTGGCTCAAATCTGCGGCAGAAACCTGCAACTCTCGTCTTTGTTCACGAACCTGGATCTCTTTTAGAAGAACGTGATAGCGCATCAGGTTCTGAATAAATGGTTGCAAACGCCCAAATGACTGCAGGTACATGAACGCATGCCCCACAGAAATAGGCTGCTGATCAATGACC
>JBCBOC010000153.1:0-7440 GCA_039821475.1 Cyanobacteria bacterium J06632_22
ACCAGAATGCTGTCTACTACGGTGCAGAGCATCCGGTGCTGATGCGGGCGCTACAGGCCAAGACGTTTGCTATCCCAACTGTTACGGCTTGGCATGAGTCGGAACTGCTAGCAGTGGAGACCACGACAGCGGCCACAGTATTGACTGTGAGCAGCGCTGGTCAGCAGCATCGCCTGACGACAGGACTACTGGTTGGTGCAGACGGTCCCCGCTCTCGTATTCGCCAACAGGCCAATATTCAAACCACTGGCTGGCAATACGGTCAATCGTGCGTCACCACTGTCCTCAAGCCAGAAAAGTCTCATCAAAACACGGCCTACGAGAAGTTTTGGCCCAGCGGTCCTTTTGCCATACTCCCTATCCCTGGTGACCGTTGCCAGGTTGTGTGGACCGCGCCGCACCATGAAGCCCAGGCGATGATGGATTTGCCCCATGAACAATTTATGACGGAGCTCAAGCGCCGTTATGGCAACGACATGGGGGAGCTACAGATGCTTACAAAGCCGTTGATGTTTCCAGTGCGGCTGATGCAAAGTCATGCGTATGTGAAGCCTCGCCTCGCACTTGTGGGAGATGCGGCTCACTGTTGCCATCCCGTCGGTGGCCAGGGGCTGAACATGGGCATTCGCGATGCCGCAGCCCTAGCAGATGTGCTGATGCGGGCTCACGAGCGACGAGAGGATCTGGGCAGCTTGCGAGTACTAAAGCGCTATGAGCGCTGGCGACGCACGGAGAACTGGCTGATTTTGGGAATGACAGATATTCTCAACCGCACGTTCTCGAATCAGCTTTGGCCCTTACAGGTGATAAGGCGACTGGGCTTCTGGGTCATGGATCGGGTGGCGCTGCTACGGGGAATCGCACTGCGGGTGATGACTGGGCGGTATGGGCGGTTGCCTTTGAAGTCATAGGGGCCGCTACGATATGGCTTTTCCCCTTGCGGCCAAAATAAGTCAGTGTTTCGATTGACCCATCCTTTGGGAGGGGAGACTGATGGGGCAGTGGAACTGGAGTCTATCGCTTCAATGTCATTTGTAACTTCGCTGGGTCAATTTCACGGCTTTAAATTCCAGCTGTTCTTCGTGGCGCTGGGGTGAGGCCTCATCACCGCAATATTCCCAAGCCGCTGTGTGGCTAAAGTCAGCATCGTTACGCTGGGCCTCCCCATCGTTGGTTTGGTACTCCTCTCGAAAATGGCAGCCACAGGACTCATCACGGGTCAACGCATCACGGGCCATCAACTCCCCCAGTTCAAGGAAGTCTGCTAACCGACCGGCAAACTCTAAGTTCTTATTCAAGGTATTTGCCTCACCGGTCAGGCACAAGTTTTGCCAAAATTCGTTACGGAGGGCTTGGATTTTGCCGATCACGTTTTCTAGGCTAGTGCGATCGCGACTCATGCCGACGTTATCCCACACGAGCTGTCCCAACTCCCGATGGAACTGCATTACGGTTTTATCTCCTTGAATACTGAGGAGCTTTAGCGTTCTGGCTCTCGCCGTTGCCTCGGCTTCTACAAAGGCATCGTTGTCAATGTCGACTGTGGGCAGCGGATGCCGCGCCAGATAGTCCCCCAGCGTGTAAGGAATGACGAAGTAGCCATCCGCTAGCCCCTGCATGAGGGCGCTGGCCCCTAGCCGATTCGCGCCGTGATCCGAGAAATTGGCTTCTCCCAGCACAAATAGCCCGGGCACCGTACTCATCAGGTGGTAGTCCACCCAAAGGCCGCCCATGGTGTAATGGACTGCGGGGTAGATGCGCATGGGCGTTTCGTAGGGATTTTCGCCGGTAATGCGCTGGTACATGTCGAACAGGTTGCCATAGCGTTGAGCAATGGCGGCGCGGGATTGGGTTGCGATCGCATCTTTGAAATCCAAATACACCGCCAGTCCCGTCGCGCCGACACCACGACCCTCATCGGTCATTTGTTTGGCATTGCGTGAGGCCACATCGCGGGGGACTAGGTTGCCAAAACTGGGGTAGCGCTGCTCCAGGTAATAGTCCCTCTCCGCTTCAGGGATCTCATTGGGGGGGCGATTATCCCCTGACTGTTTGGGCACCCATACTCGCCCATCGTTGCGTAGGCTCTCACTCATCAGTGTGAGTTTAGACTGGTAGTCTCCGGAAACGGGAATGCAGGTGGGGTGAATCTGGGTATAGCAGGGGTTGGCAAAGTAGGCGCCCCGCTTATGACAGCGCCAGGCTGCCGTTACGTTAGAGTTGCGTCCATTAGTGGAAAGATAAAACACATTGCCGTAGCCACCGGTACACAGGAGCACTGCATCACCGCTGTAGCGTTCGAGCTCCCCTGTTAACAAATTGCGAACAACAATACCCCGAGCATGACCGTCCACTACGACAAGATCCAACATCTCCCGGCGTGTAAACAGCTCAACTCGCCCCGCTTCGACTTGCCGCATTAAGGCACTGTAGGCCCCTAGCAATAATTGCTGTCCGGTTTGACCCTGAGCATAGAAGGTGCGAGAGACTTGCGCCCCGCCAAAAGAACGGTTTGCCAGCAGACCACTATACTCTCTTGCAAAGGGTACGCCCTGGGCAACGCATTGATCGATGATGGTATTGCTGACTTGGGCCAGACGATACACGTTGGCTTCGCGAGAGCGGTAGTCTCCACCCTTGATGGTGTCGTAGAACAACCGCCAAACCGTATCTCCATCGTTAGGATAGTTCTTTGTTGCGTTAATGCCCCCCTGGGCGGCAATACTGTGGGCGCGACGAGGAGAATCTTGGATGCAAAAGCTCTTAACGGGGTAGCCCAGTTCAGCCAGAGTTGCCGCAGCGGAAGCGCCTGCTAGGCCTGTCCCCACCACTAATATAGGGTGCTTTCGTTTATTGTTGGGGTTAACCAGTTTGCAGTGGTTTTTGAAGTTATCCCACTTGTCTTTGAGGGCACCCGCTGGCACACGTGCATCTAACATTGTTGTTCTTGCTCCCCTTAAAACGCCGAGCTATGACCGCCGAGCCAGCCAGCATAAATCGCCACGGGCAACCCCAAAAATCCTAGAGCTGTCAGCACAGCCAATCCTGTGCCTAGGGTATAGACCCAGGGCCTAACGCGTTTGTCTAATAGGCCTAGGGACTGTAGCGCACTCCATAGACCGTGACGCAGATGGACGCCGACCAGCACCATAATCAGGGCATATCCGCTGGTGTAACTTGGCTGATGAAATTTCTCAAAGACCAATCGTGCTAGATCTCGAACGTTCGTGTTGGGTATAAGATAACGCGGGCCAAACTTGAACGTTGTCAAATGCCAAATTAGAAAAGCGGCCATCAAGAGTCCCGTCCAGATCATGCTGCGGGAGCTGAGGGACTGATAGCTAGAGGACTGTGCGGCCAGATCTGAGGGCTGGTTTGAGGATGGCGGTGACGCCTGGTTGGTGGATTGATAAGTCGCGTATTGACTATCTCGGGCCTTAAGTTTGCCGATGAATATTTGGACCCCTAGGACCGCATGCAACAGGACAAACCCGAGCAATAACAGTTCAATGCTCCAGGTCAATGGACCTAACGTTTCAACAATATGTCCAAATTGGTTGTAGGCGGCGGCACTAAAAAACAACGTCAGGTTACCCACCATATGAACCAGTACAAAAAGGGCGAGTCCTAGTCCCGTAATACCGGTGAGTAGTTTTTTCCCAATAGTGGACTGATAAATGCGTAAGGGGGTGGGGGACGAGGCGGAGGTCATGACGAGAGTGCGATCGCAGCAACCTCTAAATCCTAACGCTCCGCCTTTGCCAACTGTGAGTCTTGTTACAGAACCCTAATGAACAGGATGCTGATATCTGACCCAGATGACTATTCTTCGATTTTGACAGATTTGATTTTGTCCCCTGCTTTAATCGCGTTGACCACATCCATGTCATTGGTTTTGCCAAACACGGTGTGAACACCATCTAAGTGAGGCTGGGGAGAATGGCAAACAAAGAACTGGCTGCCACCGGTATCTTTTCCCGCATGGGCCATCGACAGACTGCCGGCCTCATGCTTGTTAGGGTTGATTTCGCATTTGATGGTGTAGCCGGGGCCGCCAGTGCCAGTGCCTTTGGGGCAGCCACCCTGGATCACAAAGTTGGGAATCACCCGGTGAAAGTTGAGTCCATCGTAGAAGCCATCCTTCGCCAGCTTCACAAAATTGGCCACAGTGTTGGGGGCATCTTGGTCAAAGAAATCGATGTTAATCGTTCCCTTATCCGTTTCCATGATGGCCTTAGTCATATCGGTTCCTCTAAGAATGCTGTGTTTAGGCATCACACCCAGGGGCATCATACCCAGCGTTCTATGCTACCGATTTTTGGGTCGTTTTTTCTTCGCTTTCTTTGGTTTCGGGCGGGACAAGCCCTTAAAGCGGTTCAGGGCAGCACTGGCGGCGGCGACCACATCACTGTCGGGGTCTCGCAATGACTGCTTCAGTAACGGAACGGCTTTGGCAGTGCCAGACGTCTGCAGAGCCTGCACGGCAGCTAGGCGGACGGCGGGGTCTGGGTCTTTACTCAATTTGCCGAGCATCGGCAATGCTAAAGCTGTCTCTTTCCGACTGGTTGCCGCGGCTTTGCCCAGGGATTGGGCTGCGGCCTGCCGATACTCCGGTAGTGGATTGTCAAGCTGGGTTACCGTATCAGCGGGCAGTGCTGTTTCGATAGTCGTTATTTGAGTGGGGGGAGGAGCTGACTCAGCGACAAGGGGGGGAGCGATGGAAATATCTGCTGTATCGGTCGCGATATTTTGTGACGTCGCCGGTTGCGAGGGGGAAACAGGCTGTTCCTCCCAGGGGTCGGGCAGTACGACGGCACCGGCTGCTACGCCCAGTACGGCGGCAGCGGCAGCGGCATTGCGGACGGGCCGATCTGTCTCTGCGACTGTTGACGGAGGCTCGGAAGCCGCTATCGCACTCTCTGTTGTGGTATCTGTGCCCTGTTCTGCTGAGGTCCTTCCAGTATTTACATCTGAGCCCTCCAAAACAGCCAGCCGAGCTTGATATTCTCCCTCTAACTCAGCCATTTGCTGAGCATGTTCGCCCTGGTACTGTTCGAGCTTGGCGGTGATTCGCTGTTCGTAGTCGGCTTCTAGTTGCGATCGCTGGTCGGCCAAGCGCTGCTCTAGATCCCGTTCATAGGTTGCTGAAAGACTGGCGGCCCGTTCCTGGCTGTTGTTCGATACCGAAGTCCGCTCCTGCAATCGGGCCTGCATCAAGAAATAGACAACCGCTGCTCCAATCAAAATTCCAACGAGTAAAGCCAGTCCCGGTGACATCAGTTCAGACCTCCATCCAACACATCAGCGATTATGCCTTATTTGAGAGTTTGAGAGGTAGATCTATAGTACTCGCCACTTTGCTGCGGACATCTTCGGCCTACAAGTTCCCAGTATTGGGGCCAAGTGGCCCGCAACCGTGCACAAATGTATGTGGCGGTTGCTATAGCGTTAAGTGTTGCTTTAGAAAACGCAAAGTGCCGCCAAGATACTGCTTAGGGCTGTTCTCCATGGCTAGACGGTTGTCCCACCTAGACAGACTGAAAACATGAATTAAGATGAAAGCATTGGCATACTCAAAAACTAACCAGATACGCTGGTGCTGGAGGTTTCGCTAGCCTTACCCGATGAGCGAGCTGTGGGCTTAAGGTCTAAATGCTTTAATCGCAGTCACTTGAGCCTGTTTGCCGGGCCCCGTTGCTGGGGGCGATATTGAAGCGATTCCGTTGTTTCAACGCTGTAGATAGCTTGATATACCTCAATACAGCGAATCAACATTAGCTCAGCACTTCTGTTAGTCAATTTCTTTTGGAGGCATAGACTCTTTGGCTGAACGCACTAACGTTACTGCACCGGATGTCGAGCAGTCTGTCGAAGAACGGATTGAGGCGGCGGTTGATGCAACAAAAACCGGGGAAATAGACCTCGAAGACGTAGCCCCCGAAGATATAAGCCACCAAGACAATCCTGCCGCTCGTGAACTTGCCATTGCCATTGCTCAGGCTGCCGATGACCGCAAGGCAGAGAATATTCGCATATTAGATGTGGGTGGGGTTTCGTACTTAGCGGACTACTTTGTGATTGCTAGCGGTTTTTCCAAGGTTCAAGTGCGCGCCATTGCCCGCTCCATAGAGGCGGCCGTTAAGGAAAGCTACCATCGCCATCCCATTCGTACTGAAGGGCTAGGCGAGGGACAATGGGTGGTGTACGACTACGGCGAGGTGATCGCTCATATTTTCATGCCGCGAGAACGAGAGTTCTATGATCTAGAGGCGTTTTGGGGACATGCTAAGGAAGTGACCTTCTTGTCCGAACCCTCACCGACTCAAGGACGGTATTTCGGGGGCGAACGGTAAAGAACGGTTACAATAATTTCATTATTCAACCCCATCTTTTGGTGCTTAGCTGCCTATGGAGCGCTCAGAACCACCGTCTACCCAACGGTCTATCGGGGCTAAGGCTGCCCGATGTCCGGTTCCTGCTGAACAGGTGCCGATTCGTGAATACGAAGACATGCGAGCCTCCTGGTTCTACAGCTGGGGGGCCAAGACGTTGCGGGGCTATCTCACCCCTATTGCCGTGTTATGGCTATTGAGCTGGCTGGTGGCCGCACCCGTTGCGGCAGTAAGCTTTTCTCCAACTCGCGAGCTACCCTACTTTCTTATCAGCGGCGCTGTGGGATGTCTGGTATTGCCGCTACTGGCGCTGATGCAGCTCTATGTGGGGTGGCGACACGTGGGTAATCGGCTCAGTAAACCTGAAGTCCCCTATGAGGAATCGGGCTGGTACGACGGTCAGGTGTGGGTTAAGCCTGATGATGTTGCCAGTCGAGATCGTCTCATCGTCGAGTATCAGGTCAGTCCTATCGTGCGGCGATTGCAAAAGACCTTTGGTATTATGGCTGGGCTAACGCTGCTCAGTGCAGTGGGCTGGCAGTTGTTCTAGGGTATGGCTTGTGCCTGACTGCCGTACGTGCCTGCCCTCATTTCATACGAGACTTCTTGCATGGCAATGTCAAATCGAAACGCTGCGAGTGCGATAGAGGTTCAGCTTCTGCGTGAAGGCATCGTGGAGTCTGTGCATCGGGTTCATGTTGCAGTTACCGACAGCCGAGGCCGGGTTCTAACGGCTGCGGGTAGTGCCGATACCGGAAGCTTTGCTCGCTCTGCACTGAAGCCCTTCCAAGCCATGGCGGTGACTGCCACGGGAACTCTCGAAAGCTTTAGGCTTTCTGATAAGGACCTGGCCATTATTTGTAGCTCTCATCAAGGCGCTATTGAGCAGGTCCGGCAGGTTTTCAATATCCTATGGCGAGCTGATATTGAACCCAGCGCACTACAGTGCCCGATTCCGCCTGGGAAGACCAGTCGGTTGGAGCACAACTGCTCAGGCAAGCATGCAGGCTTACTCGCGGTGTGTGTACAGCGCGGCTGGGAGTTGAAT
>JBCBOC010000691.1:0-2685 GCA_039821475.1 Cyanobacteria bacterium J06632_22
ATTTTGATACAGTCCAATTTCTGTGAGGCCTCTTTGGGGCAGGTGGATGCCTGTATGGCCGATTTGTTGGGGTGTGATTTGAGCTATAGCGATTTGCAGGGAAGCACACTATACACGGCGAATCTCTACCGGGCAAGTCTGAAGCGAGCCAATTTAGGTGCGGCTGACCTGCGTGAAGTGAATGCGAGCCAAGCCA
The DNA here is from genome assembly GCA_039821475.1 of Cyanobacteria bacterium J06632_22. Classification (GTDB taxonomy): domain Bacteria; phylum Cyanobacteriota; class Cyanobacteriia; order Phormidesmidales; family Phormidesmidaceae; genus CAWUKV01. The sequence goes on from JBCBOC010000691.1 coordinate 197, forward strand.
ACTTTCAGGAGGCTGAACTGCGGGAAACCAACCTGAGTATGGCCATTTTGAACTTGGCGAATTTTGTCGGGGCGTCTTTGCACAAGGCCACGCTGAGGCTGGCAAACCTGAGTTTGGCCAATTTGTGTATGGCCAGTCTCAGTCACGCTAATCTCCAGCGTACGGTGATGTTGGGGGTGAATATGATTGGGGCCAACCTGTACCGGGCTCAAATGCAGGGCTGTAACCTGAGTGAGGCCGACTGCCGAGAAACCATTTTGAGTGAAGCGGTGTTGCGCCAGGCGAAATTGACCGGTGCCAACTTTAGCCGGGCTAATTTGAGTGGCGCAGACTTGCGCGGTGCGGACCTGCGCGGTGCAGACCTACAGCAGGCGAATCTGTGGGATGTGCTGATTGATGAGCGGACCCAGCTAGAGGGGACAAAACTGCCCGAGGGCTTTAAGTGGCCCTGAGGGGGGCACCCATGGGTTAGAGACTTATCCGCTCGGCAATGGCGGCGGCGATGGCGGTGTTGCCATCTTTTCGCAAGGCCCCGGGCATTGACGGTGGTGTCAGGGATGCCTGCAAGAAAGACCAATCTCCGTTAAAGAATGCTTCAGGGGTGACCAGCTGATGCCGGGCATAGGTTCGAAGGCCGTCCAGCAGGAGTTGGGCCTCAGCGAAGTCGTCCCGGGGAAGGGTAATGATGCCTTTATCCAATCGACAGGCTTCTGAAAAGGTGCTGTATCCGGGTTTGGACACGATGCGATCGCACACGGGCATGACGTCTACCGGGCGTAGGTTCCGGTCGCGGACGACCCGCAGGTTAGGCTGCTCTGGGGCGCTGTGGTCAAAGGTAATGAACTGCCAGTCGGGAAAGTGATTTAAAGCATCGTAGGGAATTTTCGACAGGCCCAGTCCGCCAAAGGTGAGCAGCACTGTTTTTTCTAAGGGGGCAGTCAGACTGTAGCGTGCCCGGATTTCGTCTGTGCTGAGTTTGGGGGTGCCGCCCGTGAGGCCGACGTCGGTAATGCGGGGGAAGGCGTCCATGGATTCGTGGAAGGGCAACCGGAAGATAAGATCGCACCGACCAAAACAGTCGGCAATCCAGTCGGCAATCTCAACAAATTCGCCGCCCCAGGCCCGATAGATAAAGTCCCAGCCAAAGTTACTCATCATGTAGCAGGGGACCCCTGCCTTTTCTGCAAGGACGGCAGCGAGGGGGGGAATATCGGCCAGCACAAGATCGACGCCCTCGGTCTGTAAAAATGCAATCTCGTCGGACAGAATCTCGTCCTGATGCTCCCGAATCCACTGGAGTTTCTCTAGGGTGGCAGGCAGGTCCATATTTAGGCTGTCCTGCTGCAGGACACCGATGTCAAACTGCTTTTGCCGATATTCGACCCTGGCATCACCTAAATAGGACGCGAGCAGCCACTGGGGCGCCGTTGTCGCAATAATCAGTCTGAGGTTGGGCATCCGTTGCAGTAGCGTTGCGGCAACGGATGCGGCCCGCGTGGCATGGCCAAAACCGTGATTCGTGATGGCTAAGTAAAGTGTAGGTTGTGTGCTCACGTGATGTTCCAAAAGATGACGCAACAGATATATAGCGCTCGCCACTTTGCTGAGGACAATTCAGGCGCTCAAGTTCCCAGCATGGTCGCCAAGTGGCTCGCCGTCGTGCACAAATCCCAACAAATTTGTGGCTATAGAGGGCAACAAAAAAGAGGCTGCCCGTAAGCAGCCCCTTTGGACTAGTCGATTAAACCAGATGTGCTAGGACACCAGACTTTCTAGCGTCAGACCCTAGAGCTGGGGCACAAACCGCTCTTTCTCAGGGACCGCGGTGTACTCTGCCACAATCTGGCGAAGTTCGTCGCCATCCATGGTTTCTTTCTCAATCAGCAGATCCACCAGGCGATCCATCACCTCGCGATTTCCGCTGACGATGCGAGTGGTCTCTTCATAGCAGTCATTGACGATGCTGCGAACTTGACCGTCGATACGCTTGGCAACTTGCTCAGAATACTCAGAGCGAGACATCCAGTTACCACCCAGGAAAACTTCACCCTGCTGGCTCTCTAAGGATAGAGGACCCAGATCGGACATGCCGAATCGAGTGACCATCTGGCGCGCCATAGATGTGACCTGCTGCAGATCGTTGCCTGCACCCGTAGTGACTTCAGAGTCTCCAAAGATAACTTCCTCAGCCACACGACCGCCCAGGGCACCCATGATGCGAGCCTTAAGCTGGGAGCGAGACACCAAAGTTTGGTCTTCGTCTGGAGTAAACCACGTCAGACCCTGGGCCTGTCCGCGGGGAATCAGCGTCACCTTCTGGACCGGGTCATGGTCCTTGACCAAGGTGCCAATGATGGCATGACAAATCTCGTGGTAAGCAATCAGGCGCTTGCTCTTACCATCGACTAGCGGCGTGCCTTCCATCCCGGCAATAACCCGGTCTACGGCATCGTCGATTTCGCGCATAGTAATGGCTTCTTTACGACGAC
>JBCBOC010000169.1:0-7079 GCA_039821475.1 Cyanobacteria bacterium J06632_22
ACGTCGAAATCAATGTCTACTAAAAAGAGATTCGCGCCCTGTTTCGCCATTTCAACGGCAATGGCCTGACCAATATTTCTGCCGACGCCTGTGACGAGCACATTTTTCCTTGCCAGTAGCTGATGATCGGTCCCGCTGACAGCTTGGACCGGCTGCTTAGGAGGAGAATCTAGGACATTTTGACCGAGCGGCAACTCTGTCATGCGGAGGTTAGTCAGCTGCCAATTTAGCCAACGTAAAGCCGGACGGATTGGGGCACTAAAAAATGGGCGCTGGGCTTTAATCATATCGTTTGGGTGCCTTGTGCTCAAGGAAATAGCTTCATTCAGATGATCAAGCGCAGTGGCCAACACCATAATTCGACGCCTTCGCCCAAAAAAGATAACGCAACGCTAGATTCTCTTCAGCTTTTCTAATCCTGATTTTGTAACGTGGCCAGAGTTCTATAGGCGCTGAGTTTTCGGGGATTAAGCTGTCGTAGTGTGGTGAGAAGCTGCTGGCGCTTTGACAGGGCTATCCGTGAGTTTGATTGCACCCCCCAAAGGATTTGGTCAAATGCTAGCGTTTGACGCTGTTGGAAACGTCGTTTGATAAACCGCGCCAGTGTGGTGAGGTTGAGGCTGTGAAGAACGTCGCGATTGATGGCTTCACCATAGAGCTGCCAATGAAATAGCAGTGCCAGGTGATGCGCTTGCTCTTGCTCAGTAGAGGGTAACAAGGTTTGGATCGCCTGGACGCCCTTTGCTGCCGCACCAGTTGAATTGTATTCAGCTAAAACTCTCCATAAGGCCAATAGTGGTACAAGTAATCCTACTTGCTTTGCCTGATGCGCCAGGGCTGCCACGGACCAATCTTGGGATTTGCCCCACCATGCCTGTAGGTCACAGAGGTCCTTAACGCTGCTGGGGGGCGCAAAGTCGTCACGAATAGAATGATGGGTAGCCAGCAGCATGGCATCAATGGGGCTGGCTACGGCGATAGTTTGGCCCAGCAAATGGCTGTAGGTCGCTCGTTTGATCACCTTTGAGACGGGGAATGGATATCCGCCAATGGCTTTTAGGCCCCAGTGTAGGTCGATTTCAAAGCCAGAGCTGTCTTTAAAGATGAGGAATAAGTTGTCTTGACGGGTACGATGCTCCAGGTAGGCCAAATAATCTGTTAAATCACCAGAAACCACCGGTTTGAACCCAATAGAGTCAAGGCTTTTACAGGTGGCCTCTAGATGGGTTGGGCAGATCAGGAGGTCTAAATCTCCAACCATGCGATCGCTGGGCTTGGCATACAAAGAGGCCATCACCCCAATTCCCTTAAAGGCAATGGCCGGAATGTCTGCAGCGGCCAGGTGGGCTAGTACTTGGCTGCTACGGTGGGCTGCAGTGGTGGACTTGATAGAAACGATCCGACAAAGTCCAGCAATTTCTTTTCGGGTGGATTCCGGCAGCTCAATGGACAAGTCTTGAATGCGCTGCCAGAACTGAGGTGTGACTCGCCAGTCAAAGGAGAGCTTTAGTGCTTGACTCCACTGTTCCATTTTGGAAAACTGATGGGCAGCGGCTTGAGCCGTAGTGGTATCGCCCAGCAAGAACTGAGTCAGGGGACGGTATAGCGGTGTTGCGTCTAGGACTGTCAAACTAGCTGCTCCTGGAGATAGATGGTGTGGGATAACAACTGAAGTGCGGATTGCTTGGACGTGCGGGGTAATTGGGGGATACTAGCTGGCCCTAAGGCTGTGGTACAGCCTCTGGCTACTTCGTTTGAGCAGGTGGGTGGGTACCTGCCACGGTTGCGATAGCCCCCAGCGGTGCTGCAAGAACGTCACAAAATCTGGTAGCTCGGGAGACCGTAGTCGAACCCATTGAAACCAAAGCGCAGGCAGGCTGCCGTAGCGAGGAGGGCCGCCGTAAACACGAAGCTCTGTCTGCTCAAAACGGCTGATTGGGCATAGCTGAAGCTCGCTGAGCAGGCTGGTTAGGGCGGGGTCCAGCTCTACTATTAGGGTGAGGGCCTGCTGTAGGGCATAGGTCAGGCGGCAGTCCTGGGCCTGTTGACGTAACTGCTGTATATCGACCTCAGAACTCAGCTCAACCGCGGTAGCCAACCAGTGGAATGGAGGGATTTTGCCCCAGCGGGTTGCTCGGACGCAGCTTAGGAGAAACTGAGTAGTGGGATCCGGGAGGCAGGCCTGGGCCGGTCCAAGGGGCACAGGTTGGATTTGTTGCCAAAGGCGCTCGGCAATCGGACGAAAGGCCGGGAGCGGATGCCAATGTAAGGTCAGATTTGCTCCATTGGGGTGCTGGATTCCAACGGCATGCTGCTGCGATCTCAATTCAGTTGCGGCCTTTTTCTGGGCGGGTATCCAACCCAAGCGCTTTAGCGTAGCCAGGGTCACGGGTAAATCATCACTGCGTACCCAAAGCCCTCCGTCGTCCGTGCGACAAATGCCCAGGTCTGCACCGGGATGACTGACGGTGGCGGTACCCCACAAGAGGCCAGGGGTGATGTGATGTGTATTGAGGGCTGAGATTGCAGTACTAAGATTGTGCAAGTTCACCTGGTTGCGCGACCAAACATGGCGGTAGACCCCCTTCAGGCGGGGCAGCATCTCATCCGTCACGTTCAGTTGCTGCAGCCGACAGTAAAGTCGCGGTAGTAGCTGGTAGCTACCGTCGTCCAAGGTATCCAGGTCCACCTGGTGACGCCATGCTTGCCAAGCCTCGAGGGCAATGGCCTCTGAGCCGGAGACAACCCGCAATAGTTGCATTTGTTTTTGTGTGGGTTGCCAGGAAGAGACCTTAGCCATTAGCAGCACCTGCCTGTTGCATGGCTCGCCGTCGGTCCAATGCGGCTTTGACGATGTGCAGGTAGTCACTGGCTGCAACCCGCTGGGTGCGGCCCATGTTGTTATCATGCAGACGCCGTTCCATCACGACGTCGGGCAGCATGGTCATCGACAGTTGCAGATCGGTTGCCTTTGCCTGCCAACTGACAAACTCGCCAACGCGCCATTGCGTCTCGAACAATCCCACCTGGTCGAACACCGCCCGCCGAGCCAGCAGGGTACCCACATGATATCCTGGCATGATGTCAGCCGACAGACGCACGGCCTGTTGGGCATCAGGGCTGATAAATTGTTGGACATGGCCAAACACCATCGCTAGGGTCGGGTCCTGCACTAAGGCTTCGGTCTGTCGTGCAAGTTTATCGGGTCGCCAGCGATCATCCGAGTCAATAAAAGCCAGTAGGCCGCCCTTAGCCAGATTAATGCCAGTATTCCGAGCAGCGGCGGCACCACCGTTGGATTGCCAGTGGTAGCGGATGTTGGGCCCCAAACCTTGCACTAGATCCTCAACGGTTTCAGCGGAACCGTCATCCACAACAATAATTTCTAACACTGGCTCAGTTTGCGCTAGAACACTGGTAATAGCTTCTTCCAGGTACTGGGGTCGGTTATAGACGGGAACAATAACACTAACGGTAGGCACAGCCATAGAGCGTCTAAAGGAAGGTAAAAATAATCAGAGATGACGTCAATGCGTTTCCCTTGGGGCGGTGGTAACGTTCTGGCGCTGGATAGACTGTCGAAGCACTTTGAGCAAGGCTTGGGTGCTGACCTGGGCATTGGCAGAGGCGTTGTTATCGTGGACGCGCTTGCTGAGCAAGACTGTTGGAATAACAGCAGATGGAACCTTTAAGTCCTTAGCGCGAGCGTACCAGTCCACATCTTCTGCTAGTAGGTAGTCAGGATTAAAGGTGCCGACGATGTCAAACACAGACTTGCGGGCAACCAGTGTCTCCATGATGTAGCCCACTGGAGTCTGCGTGAGCAGCTCAGGTCGGAACCCCGACGGGATCTGGCAGCCTGGGGCTAAACAATACCGAAACTGCGTCACGGTAAACTGCACCTCAGGATGGTGCAGCAGGTAGTCCATCTGTTGACTTAGCTTCTGAGGCATCCAGCAATCATCATGAGAGATAAACGCAACAAACTCTCCTTTAACAGATTGCAGGCCTAAGTTATAAGCATTGGATATGCCCAGATTGTGCTGCTGAATGCTACGAACATTGCTGTAGCGCTGAACGTAGGACTGGACAATATCGGAGGTGCGATCGCTAGATTGCCCATCGATAATAACCAGCTCTAGCCGGGGGTAATCAGAGGCAAGCACACTATCAATGGCCTCGGCAACGTAGCGTTCTCCATTTCTAACAACTAAGATAACGCTAACCAGCGGTGCTATATCAAGGTTAGACATGATTTTTCTTTGGGTTAACAGGGTTGGATTTGAGCACAGCGGGCTGCTGTCCGTCCCTCTGAAAGATCTCACCATTGGCATCCAAATAGCTCAATTGAGAAAGACTGGCGGTTTTTCCCTGGGCTCGCCGTCGATGGATAGATTTATGCAACGCCTGCATAAATCCTTTGAGATTCTCCTGGCGATCGTGCGTGAGATTTGTTTCGTGTTTCCGATACAACAAGGTCACCGCTTCTAACACCACCATGGGGACTTGCAGCTCACGGGCTTTCATAAACCAGTCCACATCTTCGCTGTGGATCTGGCTGGCATCAAAGGGGCCGGTGCGGTCAAATACCGTTCGACGAAACAGGGCACTACCCAGATTGAAGCTCACCATAGGGTTATGCTGGGCTTGAAACTCGGGGCTGTCGTTGTCTCCTGCCTCAAGCTTTAGCAACTGAACGTAGCCGTTGACAATCTCTAGGTGGGGCTGGGCCTGGAATGCGGCAAGCTGACGCCGCAGTTTGTCTGCGGGCCACTGGTCGTCTACATCCAGAAAGGCAATGTAGTCTCCTTTGGCTAATGCCAATCCCTGGTTACGCGCGGCTGCGGGGCCTTGATTAGCTTGATAGTGATATTGGACGCGTTCACCATAGACCGCGATGGCGTCACGGGTATGATCGGTAGACCCATCGTCGACCGTAACGATTTCGATCGGGGCATAGTTTTGAGCATCAATGGTTGCGATCGCGTCGGCCACAAATCGAGCCCCGTTATAAATAGGGATAATCACGCTCACTAATGGGTCCGTGGAGGACGCTGTAAAAGCCAGAACAGAAGCAGAACTAGGCATGGGGACCGTGCCTCCTGATCACATCAGCAATCACAGAGGGAATTTGAGCGAGATTGGTTCCCAAATCTAGCCAGTAACAGGGCAGTGCCTTCACCAACGCGGCCATCTCTTGGAAAGCATTGGAGCTCCCCCCCGGTAGTTGAAACAGAGTACTAGGCGCCAGCGCCAGTAGCGCAGCCGCACCAGAAGCTGCCTGAACGGTAGTTTCTGCCTTGCCGGTGACGCGCGGCAGCAAAATCACCCTAACGGGCAGACTCGAGACGATCTTGTTGGGGAAATGCTCATGAAGCAGCACATAGGGCTTTTCGTCCGGCTTACGGTCCGAATTGTGAATGAGTGGCGTGAGTTCGGGGAGTAGCGTATTGTCGGGTTTTAGCTTGGCCGAGCTGTAAAGACTATAGGCCCGGGGCTCGCCTTGGGCCGACAGCAGGCAATAATCGTCGCTTACGTAGGTGAGCGGCGATTTTAGGCAGGATAAGGCAGTAGTTGACTTACCTGAGCCACCTTTACCCACAAGCATGGCACCGGCCGTGTCAGTGCCGACAACTGCCGCATGGACGTACTTGAGCTGACGACTCCCCAGCCACCAGTGCAGCAAGATTCTGAGTGGCGCAGCAGTCTCCCAAAACGGAATATTGTTAACGTCACGAACCCAGAAAACGGCTTCGTTTTGTTCAACGTTGAGCATGCTCAACGCCTCAACAAAGAAATTGAAAACAATCCGAACGCGAGTTTTGCTATAGCATCCCACTTCCCCGTGAGAACCGTAGGCGTAGGGATCATCCTGCCAGGGCGGGGAAGGAATCTGTACACCTGAAGAAACGGTATCCCATAAACGAATGGTAAAATCCGCTGTGCCGTTTGACGGGACCTCCAGATGGGCCAGGGCAGGTGTCATTTTAGGAATTAATGCAGCACTGCCAAACCGGAGCCGAAGCCGAAACCCACCCACCTGATAGTCTCGGATGTGAGCGCTATTATCGGTACTCGACAGCCCTCCTGCAGCAGTTTCAAATGTAGTCTTGAGGCATTGATAAAATGTCAGCGCTTCAGTATCCTCCCGCTGAGACGTGGGAAACGCTGGGTCTTTAAGGGTAGCAATCATTTAACAGTCTCCTTAACCCACCGCTGCAGGCGCAGGCTGTTGGTTAGGCCAACCGTTTTCGTCGACGTCGTGGATGGGGTCAAGGGCTAGCAGATCTTGCATGTCTGCATACTTATAGAGGATGGGCTGCTCAAAAGTTTCATCTGCGGTGATTGTAGGTGCTGCTGTCGGAGACGGAGCTGCCGCAGAAACAATCAGCGACTCCTGAGACAGTTGATCAACAAGTTGAACGATACTGAGTTCATCCGCCTCAGATAAGCTCGGGTACGCCACTTTAAACGCTGATACTGTGTCGTTGGCAGTGTATCCGGCTAAGACCAATTCCCAAATGATAGACCCGACAGGGTTGAGGTTGTAATACAGACCTTTATAGAGGTTGATGATGACGGATTCACCATCAATCGTCTCGCTGACAACATCCGGCGCGTTAATACGGAAACAGGTCGTTCTAGTCATAAATCCAATGGGTGTGGAGAGCAGATGATGATGGATAACCCTCTGCCGATGCCTGGGACTACTGTTTTCCCTTAGGCAAAGTGCCGAGTATCCACTGAGGTAGTGGCTGCAATAAATTCAGTGTTCCCCGCAATCAACAGGTGTTAACGAATACATTAAAAAACGAACACTACGTATAAGCCACTTATAGTACGCCAATCGAACGATTTCATAGAAATCGCCCAGTGTAGACAAGCTCAAGGTCTATGGCTGTCAGAGCCGTTGGAATTTAGCGCTGTTACAATACGGCTACTGTCATTTAGGTTAGTGCGAAGCCCTCCCAAATCAGTGCTTTAACTGAAACGAATGGCATAGTCTTTGTATCTATACGTAGGTTGCTGCGTAGGTTCCCGATCGACACAGTTCTTTTTAACCTAGCTTTAACCTTTGG
>JBCBOC010000684.1:0-2734 GCA_039821475.1 Cyanobacteria bacterium J06632_22
GCTTCAGGTTCTGCTGTTTTAAATCTTCTAAATGCGCTGCTAGATTCTCAGCAGCTGCGGCCAGGGCCGTTGGGGTCTTGGCAGATAGGACCAGCAGCTGGGGCTGCGAGTCAGCGGGCTCACGCACTGGAGCGGGCGCTTCTTCTAAAATCACATGGGCGTTGGTGCCGCCAATGCCAAAGGAGCTGACCCCGGCCCGTCGAGGTGCCGCTGTTGTGGGCCAGTCCGCCAGGGCAGCATTTACGTAGAACGGACTATTGGCAAAGTCAATTTTGGGGTTGGGCTGCTGGTAATGAAGGCTAGCGGGGATTTGGCGATGCTTCACGGCCAGCACCGCTTTAATCAATCCCGCAATGCCTGCGGCGGCATCCAGGTGGCCGATATTGGTCTTGACCGAGCCCAAGGCGCAGAAGCCCGTCTGCTCGCTGCTGAATGCCTGGGTCAGCGCGGCCACCTCAATGGGGTCCCCCAGGTCAGTGCCCGTCCCGTGGGCTTCGATGTAGTTAATACTGTCAGGAGCCACCTCGGCCATCGCCTGGGCTGCCTGAATCACGTTTTTCTGGGCCTCAATCCGGGGGGCAGTATAGCTCACCTTCAGGGCACCGTCGTTGTTAATGGCGGAGCCTTTGATCACCGCATCGATGGTGTCACCGTCGCATTCAGCGTCATCCAGGCGTTTAAGCACCACTAGGCCAACCCCATTGCCCCCCACGGTACCGTCCGCCTCGGCATCAAAGGCGCGGCAGTGACCGTCTGCGGCATAGATGCTGCCGGTCTGGGCACGGTAGCCCAACTGCTTAGACACGGCAACGCCGCCAGCCAGGGCCATGTCGCACTCACCGCTCAACAACGCCTGACAGGCCAGATGCACCGCCACCAAAGAGGACGAGCAGGCGGTTTGCACATCCAGACTTGGCCCCTGCAGGTTGAGCTTGTAGGAGACCCGCGTGGTGAGAAAGTCTTTGTCGTTCGAGATAAACAACTCGTAAGGGCTGACGGTATCTCGAATTTTGGCGTTGGCATAGAGGTTGAGTAGGTAGCCGTTCATGCCCGCCCCACCGTAAACCCCAACGCTGCCATCGTACTGCTCGGTGGTGTAACCGGCGGTCTCTAGGGCTTGCCAGGCCGTTTCTAAAAATAGCCGCTGTTGTGGGTCTAGCAGCTCCGCCTCGCGGGGGCTAAGGCCAAAAAACGCCGCGTCAAACTGGTCAGTGTCGGCCAGAACGCCGCCGACCTTAACATAATTGGGGTCGGCTAGGGTTGCCTGGGAGACACCCTGGGCCAACAGTCGCGCCTCGTCTAGGGGCACAATGGACTCCACCGCACCGCTGAGGTTCTGCCAAAATTGGGCCACTGAGTCAGCGCCAGGGAAACGACCCGCCATGCCGATAATGGCAATCTCAAGTCCTATTCGTGGAGAAGTATTTGGCGATGTCATGACTGGGCTCCTCCTAACGATTCGCGATTTCGACGCTGCTTCAGGCGCTGGTTTTGGCGCTGATTGAGGCGCTGCTTACCAGCGGATAGGGCCTCGGCCCGCTCCGGCTCGGCAGATGTAGCCTCCTCCGACTGGCCCTGCTGCTGCCGCTGGATAAAGTCGGCCAGGGTGCTCAGGGTGGGGTAATGGAACAGATCCATTAGTGAGACTTCGACGGCCAAGCGCTGTCGAATTTGACTCTGGGCGTTAACAATCAGCAGTGAATGACCGCCCACATCAAAAAAGTTGTCGTGGCGGCTAACCCGGTCGATGCCCAAAAGAGACTGCCAAATCTCGGCCAGCACCGTTTCTACGGGCGTTGTTGGCTGAATCTGTACAGAGGCTGTGGACGCAACAACAGCCGGTAGCGCTTTGCGGTCGATTTTGCCGTTGGGAGTTAGCGGGAAAGATGCCAGCACCTGGTAGGCTGCCGGAATCATATAGGTGGGTAGAACCCCAGCTAAACGGGCTCGAATAATTTGTCCCAGGTTGTCGCTATCGTCTGTTGTTTCAGCCGTCTGTGCGCCCAGGGTCATATAGGCCACCAGACGCTGATTTTCGGGCCGGTCTCCTTGAACGACGACCACTGCCTGGGCAACGCTGGGATAGGTTGCGATCTCAGCTTCCACTTCTCCCAACTCAATCCGATATCCCCGCAGCTTGGTTTGCTGGTCAAAGCGGCCTAGGTAAGTCAGCGTGCCGTCTTCCCGGTAACAAACGCGATCACCCGTCTTGTAAAGCATCGGGCAGCACTGCCGATTCACCTCGGAGATAGCCAACGGATTGGGCACAAACCGTTCTGCCGTTAGCTCAGGGCGCTGCCAATAACCTTGGGTAAGCCCCACGCCCCCGATATATAGCTCACCAGCTACACCAATGGGGACTGGCTTTTTCTCCTCGTCCAACACATAAAACCGAGTGTTGTCGAGGGGATGACCGATGGGCACGCTGCCGATGGCCGAGTCTGCTGAATTGTTATTGGCTGGTTTAGCATCGGCCAGTTCAGAACCTGCCAGTTCCGAATCCATCAATTCTGGCCTAATCAGCTCAGCGGACAGCATCAGTGCCCCGGACCAAATGGTGGTTTCTGTGGGACCGTAGACGTTCCATACCTCTTCTGCACAGCGCAGCAGCCGCTGGGCCAGGCTGGTATCTAGTGCCTCACCGCCACACAACAGCCTAAGCCCGCTTTGACCGCTCCAGCCACAGCTCAACAGCAGTCGCCAGGTGGCCGGGGTCGCCTGCATAATATCGACC
>JBCBOC010000769.1:0-2200 GCA_039821475.1 Cyanobacteria bacterium J06632_22
ATAGTCCTACAGTTTTCCTGGTGTCTATGGCGGTATGGAACCACTCCGACCCATCCCGAACTCGGTTGTGAAACGTACCTGCGGCGAAGATAGTGAGGGGGTTGCCCCTTGTCAAAATAGCGCGATGCCAGGGCCTATATGCTAAAGCATCCCCACTCTCGAGCCCGAGGGTGGGGATGTTTTGTTTTCTTGATGTCTTGATGTCTTGGCTGAAGGTTTAGCGGAGCTATTCGACTGCGGTGAGAGAGTCCGGCATAAAGGAGTTCAGCGGTAGCGACTGTCTCTGGCATCCCGACCCATGCGATAGACGTTCAGCGTTTTTAGTGTCGTGTGAGGACAAAGAAAAATTGTTCTGGACTGCCTTTATCATCCATAAGCCCTAGCAGTGTCTTGGTATCTACCTGTCTAAAGCTGTCGTGAATGGGTAGGTAATCATAGATCATCGTGGCACTCACTTTGCCGCGGCATCTCGTCATTCGGAGGTGGGCTTGGCTCTGTTCCGTTCTGAAGGGTCTGTTAAAGAGCTCAAACAGCGGTTGAATGGCGCCTATTTTAGGTATGGAAAATTGACGTGCCATTGTCATCATCCAGGGATGAGGCGAGATCTTGTAAAGGCTGCCTTGACTATCGGAGAACAGTAGCGGATGAACCTGCTCTGTTGTGATGAACTCTTTTCCATACCAGCCGGTGGCTTCTAGCAGGCCATCCATCGGGTGACCGGTCGGGAAGCCGTAGCCTTGCCATTGGCCTATCAAGGTGTCCGTTTCAACACTGTCGAGGGCGTCGAACAGGGTCAGTGCGCTATTGCGACTCATCCAGTTGCCAGTACTATCTGGCTTAATGGCGTGGATACGTCGGACAGCCGACCATGGTAAACGGCTGTAGATGTGGGGGAAGTTGTCGGACCCTCCGTAAAGGTTTTCAACGCGGACATCCGTCAGCGCTCTTGGATCGATTTCGAGGAGAGAGAGATTGCTTTCGCCCGAGTAGTGACGGTTGGCTGTGGGAATGACCTGATGTAAGAAGGAGCAGTGGATAAAGCCTTCTTCCGCAAAGGTAGGCGGTTCGTACCAGCCTTGATCCTGTGCTAGGGAGATTGCAGTGGTCGGTAGAAGGTGAAAGAGCGTATTCATCGATCAAGTCAGCGTGAACTCGATTGAGTCTATCGTTTTGACGGCTGGATGAGTAGATACTAGCGGTTGCCAAACCTGCGTGGGTCGTAAAGAGCGCGATATCGGCCTTAGAAAGGGTTTATTCACGGTGGGGGCATGCGTTGTTTCAGAATAACTTCGTGATGCCCTTGGCCGACTTCGGATACTTCTTGCAAAAACCTCTTGCGAAGGGAAGACAGGTCGCCTCCCTTCGTTTTATAGTTTTATTAAGGAAATAGGTACTTATACACAGTAGGGGTCCGCATGTACATCGTACAGATTGCCTCAGAATGTGCGCCCGTCATTAAAGCTGGCGGTTTGGGCGACGTGGTTTATGGCCTCAGCCGTGAGCTAGAGGTGCGTGGCCATACGGTCGAGTTGATTTTGCCTAAGTACGACTGCATGCGCTATGACCACATTTGGGGTCTGCATCATGCGTACGATGACTTGCAGGTCCCCTGGTATGGCGCGTCGGTCAATTGCACGGTTCACTGTGGCTGGGTCCACGGGCGCCTGTGCTTTTTCATTGAGCCCCACGATAAGGATGGTTGGTTCCGTCGGGGTAACTATTACGGCAATGACGATGACCCCATGCGGTTTGCTTTTTTTAGTAAGGCGGCCCTGGAATTTCTGCAGCAGAGCAACAAGCGGCCTGATGTGATTCACTGCCATGATTGGCAGACCGGCCTCGTGCCGGTGATGTTGTACGAAATTTATAAGCACCACGGTATGGGTAATCAGCGAGTGTGCTATACCATTCACAACTTTAAGCATCAGGGTATTACTGGTGTGAATGTACTGCATGCCACGGGCCTCAATCGCGAGCCCTATTATTTCAATACCGAACGCCTGCGGGATGACTTTAACCCCTTTGCCTTGAACTATATGAAGGGTGGCATTGTCTACTCCAACATGGTGACGACGGTATCGCCCCACCACGCCTGGGAGGCCCACCACGGCGACTTTGGTTTTGGTCTGGGCCATACGCTGCATACCCACCAGCATAAGTTTCGCGGTGTGCTGAACGGCATTGACTATAACGTTTGGAA
>JBCBOC010000257.1:0-5926 GCA_039821475.1 Cyanobacteria bacterium J06632_22
AAGAAAATAGAGAGTATTCGATGTCGTTGATATTGACATTTCTGGGTAAGGGCGGCGTGGGCCGTTCGGTGAGTGCGATCGCAACGGCTAAACAGCTGGCTCAGCAGGGGCAGCGGGTGCTGTTGGTGACTCAGGATGTCGGGCCAGCGGTGGGGATGCTGATGGGGACGTCACTGACCCCTGATGCCCAGGTGATTGAGCCCAATCTCACGGCGGTGCAGCTCAAGTCCACTGTGCTGCTCCAGCAGAACTGGGAGATGGTGAAACAGTTAGAGTCCCAGTATTTGCGCGACCCTTTCTTTAAGGCCGTGTACGGGCAAGAACTGAGTGTCTTACCGGGCATGGACATGGCGCTGGCTCTCAATGCCATTCGTGAGTACGACGCTAGTGGTGCCTACGATGTGATTGTTCACGATGGCCCTGGCGATCAGCACAGTCTGCGCATGTGGGGCCTACCAGAAGGCGTGGATTGGTACTTTCGGCGGTTCAAGCAGGTGTTTCAGTCTTCGCAGTTTGCCAAGGCGGTGACGCCGTTTGTGCAGCCGGTGGCCGCCGCTGTTTTCAGCAACGTCTCCTTTGGCAGTGACGTCTTCGATCAGCCCCAGGTGAACCAGGCTACCAATATGATTGCCGACGGTAAGGCGGCGGTGAACAACCCAGCTCGGGTACGGGCCTACTTGGTCTCTACTGGGAGCGCAAGTGCGATCGCAACGGCACGCTATCTGTGGGGTGCCGCTCAGCAGATTGGCCTGACTGTGGGTGGCGTGCTGTTCAACCGTGCAGAAGCGAGCGTCAGCGAGTCGTTTGCCCCCTTGCCCGCTAGCCTTATGCCCGCCTGGAATGAGGGCGATAGCTGGGCTTCTCTGATGTCCGCCCTGCCCGATTTTCGGACAGTGCCTGCGGTGCCCCTGCCCATGACTGTCGACCTTGAGGCCCTAACGGTGACGCTGTTCCTGCCCAGCTTTGACAAAAAACAAATTGAGCTTACCCAGTATGGTCCAGAGGTCACAGTAGAGGCGGGCGATCAGCGTCGTAATGTGTCGCTT
This sequence comes from Cyanobacteria bacterium J06632_22, assembly GCA_039821475.1. GTDB lineage: Bacteria > Cyanobacteriota > Cyanobacteriia > Phormidesmidales > Phormidesmidaceae > CAWUKV01. The sequence goes on from JBCBOC010000257.1 coordinate 1,047, forward strand.
CCCCCAGCCCTACAGGGCCGCTCAGTCACCGGTGCTAAGTTTCAGGACGACGCCCTGATTATTTCCTTTGGCTAACCTTTGGCTAAGACGTTAGCGACGTTGCGAATCGCTGGTACGTCCTATGCGGCCAACGTCTCCTCCATCAGCTTTTCATTCACCCGTCCATCCGACGCTATTCCAGTAGATCTCATCCCAGCAGACTCATGTCAGATACGCCTTCAACCGATACCCCCAGTTCCGCGCCTGCCTCGCCTTCTCCTAACGCTGCTGCGGGGGGTAAAGCCCGCCAGCTCTTGGGGATGAAGGGGGCTGAGGCGGGCGAGACGAGCGTTGCTAAGATCCGCCTCCAGTTGATGAAGCCAATTACCTGGATTCCGCTGATGTGGGGCGTCATCTGCGGTGCTGCCTCCTCAGGCCACTTTGTTTGGTCCCTGGAGTATGTGCTGATTTCTCTAGCCTGCATGCTGATGGCCGGTCCGCTGATGACGGGCTATACCCAGACGATCAACGACTACTACGATCGAGAGCTGGACGCCATTAATGAACCCTACCGACCGATTCCCTCGGGGGCAATTTCCTTGCCCCAGGTGCAGGTTCAAATTTGGGTGCTGCTGCTGGGGGGCATTGCGGTGGCCTATGGGTTAGATCGATGGGCTGACCATGGGTTCCCAACGATTACCGTGCTAGCCGTGGGGGGCTCGTTTTTGAGCTACATCTACTCTGCGCCGCCCCTAAAGCTGAAGCAGAACGGTTGGCTCGGCAACTACGCCTTGGGCGCCAGCTACATTGCGTTGCCATGGTGGGCAGGACATGCCCTCTTTGGCGAACTTAACCTCACCGTTGTTCTGCTAACACTGATTTACAGCATGGCTGGGTTAGGTATTGCTGTGGTCAATGACTTTAAAAGTGTTGAGGGGGACCAGCAGCTAGGGCTCAAATCGCTACCGGTCATGTTTGGTATCGGTACCGCTGCCTGGATTTGCGTCCTGATGATTGATATTTTTCAGGGTGGTATGGCCGCTTACCTCATCAGCATCCACAAGAATCTGTACGCAGTATTGCTGATTTTGATGATCATTCCGCAGATTACTTTTCAGGACATGTACTTCCTGCGGGATCCTTTAAACAACGATGTTAAGTACCAGGCGAGCGCTCAGCCCTTTTTGGTTTTGGGCATGCTGATTGTGGCTCTAGCCTTAGGACACACTACTGCGTTGGTGAGCTAGGGTTGGATGGGGACGGTCATTCACACAGTCTCTTCTCCTTAACCGTCCTGTCTCCCACGGCTGCGTGATCCCTGGATTTAGGCTTAGGGGTTGGTCTGTCGTAGCGGGGTCTGCTAGCCTTTGGTAAGGCCTCGACTAAATAAGGCCTCCACTGATCAGGCCTGTGCCCCCAGGCGAGTCATAAACTAAGGGGCTTTTGGGTTGTAGGGCTATCTTGGGTTAGGCAGCGGTTTCTACAAAACTGGTTCGAATTGAGCAAACTCGATTGAGGTTAATGGGCCAGCGCTTGTATCGTTCTCGTCTGGTAGACCGCGTCCGGCATGACGCCTAGGCATTCTCTAGCGAGAACACCCCCTCTGGACGTGGCTAAGGTTTAACCATACGTTTGTCAGCACCTTTGAAAGCTCAGCAGATAGGATTTGAACGTGGCTAATTGGATTTCCGGGTTCAGGCCCGGTTCAAATCGTCGGCGCTTACATCGCCAAAATATTGATAGTATTGCCCCGGCTTCAACGTCTGAAGCTGCTGCCGATGCGCCATTGGAAGATCGCAGTGCTCAGCAGAAGCCGCCCCATCGTCGCCCGCCCCGTCCGGTCTATAAGCGATTCACGTTTTGGACGCTGTTGCTCGTCGGAACGGTAGCATTGCCGGCCACGCGGGCCTATCGATTTTGGCAGGAGGTGGATGCCAATCTGCCCGATGTCTCGAATGCGCTGACCTTTGAGCGGCGCGGTACGATCACGATTAAGGCCAGTGACGGCACCGTCCTACAAAAGCTGGGACCGGCCACCAAAGAGTATCTCACCTACGACAACATCCCTGAGCCGCTGATTCAAGCGTTTATTGCGGCAGAAGATCAGCGCTTTTATGAGCACGACGGTATTGACTACAAAGGTGTTGCTCGGGCAATTCTGGCCAACGTGCGGAGCGGTGAGCTGGTAGAAGGTGCCAGTACCCTGACGCAACAGCTGGCGCGTATTGTTTTCCTAGACCAGGAGCGCAGCTTCCAGCGAAAGTTTAAGGAGGCGCTGTTAGCCCGCAAGCTAGAGGCCGAACTGGACAAAGAAAAGATTTTAGAGCGCTACCTAAACCTGGTTTACCTGGGAGAGGGGGCCTATGGTGTGGCCGATGCGGCTTGGGTTTACTTTGGTAAGTCCGTTGAGGAGCTGACGATTTCTGAAATAGCCCTGATCGCAGGCATGGCACCTGCGCCCAGTCGCTATTCGCCGTTGCTCAATGCTGAGGCGGCCCGGGTTCAGCGGGATAGTGTGATTCGGCGCATGTTAGATGTGGGCGTCATCACCCAGTCCCAGGCCAGCGGTGCCTATGGGGCCGAAATTGCAACCACGCCCAACGAGCCTAAATATCTCTACAGCGAATACCCCTACTTCACCATTTACGTTGAAAAGCAGCTGGCCCAACTATTGAGCCAGGACGAACTCGAAGGTGGCGGATTGACCGTTGAGACAACGTTGAACCCAGCCTGGCAACGGGCGGCTGAAGCGACCCTCGTCGAAACCATTGATCGTTACGGTCGGTGGCAGCGGTTTGAGCAGGGTGCCCTTGTGGCGCTGGACCCCCGCACCGGAGAAATTCGCGCCATGGTGGGCGGCACTGACTTTGAAGAGAGTCAGTTTAATCGGGTGACTCAGGCACAGCGCCAGCCGGGGTCTACTTTCAAGATGTTTGTCTATGCGACTGCGATCGCAACGGGCATGTCTCCCTACAAGGGCTACGACGATGCGCGATACATCGTCGATGGCTATGAGCCCGAAAACTATGGCCGAAACTATAGCGGCCGTACTGACCTGCGGCGAGCCCTTGTTGCCTCGGTCAATATTGTTGCGGTCAAGCTGCTGGTCGATGTGGGGTTTGAGCCCACCATCGCCATGGCCAAACGCATGGGCATCGACTCCGATTTGCTGGCAGCGTATTCTCTGGCCCTAGGCGCCTCCGAGGTGAACCTGCTAGAGCTCACCAGTGCCTATGGCACGTTGGCAAATACGGGTAAGCACGTTGAGGCCCACGGCATTACCCGCATTCTCAACAGCGATGGCGAGGTCATCTACGAATTTGCTGATGAGCCTACCGCTGCCATTGACGAGACCTCTGCGGCCATCATGACCTGGATGATGCGGGGCGTGGTCGAAGGCGGCACGGGCAGTAACGCCTATATTCGGGGGCGACAGATCGCTGGCAAGACGGGCACCTCCGAGAAAAATCGCGATCTCTGGTTTGTTGGCTTTATGCCGAATCTGACGGTGGGAGTTTGGTTTGGTAACGACGACAGTAGTCCGACCAATGGTGCCAGCAGCACAGCGGCCTGGGCTTGGCGCAACTTTGTCGCTCAATTTGTAGAAGAAATCCCCGTTGAGCAGTTCCCTGAGCTGCCCCGACTCTCTGGGCGCAAAGGCTCAATTTCGGCTGAACCGGAAAAGCCAGGTCGTGTCGTCGCCGACAAGCCGGGTGGCAGCAGTGACGATAACGATCGTAGCCGCCGCCGCAGTGGGGAGTCAGGCTCGTCCCGCCGATCTAGTAGTCCGTCGCCGTCCCCCAGCCCATCGCCGTCCCCCTCTCCCAGTCCGTCGGGGGGCAGTCCTAGTCCGTCGCCGTCGCCGAGTCCGGCACCGAGTCCGGCACCTGCGGCGCCCGCGCCCGCGCCCGCACCGTCGCCGTCGCCCACGCCACCACCGGTGCCCCAGCCGACGCCGGCACCTACGCCACCACCGGTGCCCCAGCCCGCGCCGGCACCCACGCCACCACCCGTGCCGCGTCCTACGCCCGCGCCCACGCCACCACCGGTACCCCAGCCCGCGCCTGCTCCTGCGCCGCCACCGGTGGCACCCGCCCCGGCTCCGGCCCCGGCTGAGTAATTTTTTTTTGGAAGGAATCAACCCGAGGTTAATTATGACGACGCTATTATTGGGGGCTGCGAATACAGCTGGGCTGCCCATGTACTACTTCAATCTGGTGTACATTGTGGGCTTCATTGCGGCCGTCGTCATCGGCTCCATTGCCTGGTACAACTCTAAGCGTCCCCCCGGCTGGGAGAATGCAGAGCGCCCCGATTTTGTGCCGGATGTTGAGGCCGACGAAACGGGTGAGTCGGGTTCTGAGTCGGAGTAGCGGCTCGGTACTTTAATAAATGCAAGCCATGGCAGCCCGCCACTGCTCGTTAGGACCAAGGCAGGCTGCTATGGCTGTGTAAAGCGTTTGTGGGTTAATCCGTGACGCGAATTTGACCTTGATTGATCGCATCAAACATGCGGTTAATCTGGGTTTCCTCGTGCTCGCTCAATTCATGACGATCAAACAGGGCTTGCATGAGCTGCTGTTGCGTGGTGCGGCTAATGCAGCGCTGGCTAAAGATGTCATTGATGATGGTTTGCAGCGGTAGCTGAACGGTCGAGGTGTGAATCGTCTGCGTCTGGATCATGGTGGGAACCCACTCGGGTGGACAAGTTCCATTGTCGGGCGTGGGGACAGAACCGGCAGTGATTTCAACTGAGTTTGATGAGTGATATGGCGCACAACGGGGACGCCATGGCAACACAGCAATGGGCGATCCCCGTTGTGCGCCATATCACTCATCAAACTCAGTTGAAATCACTGCCGGTTCTGTCCCCACGCCCGACAATGGAACTTGTCCACCCG
>JBCBOC010000517.1:0-3671 GCA_039821475.1 Cyanobacteria bacterium J06632_22
GTTGACCACGTAGAGGCGTGGGTGCGATCGCACCTGACACGGACGCTCTCCGACGCTGATTGGTCCGCTCTCATGTTGGCCTACCCTAGCCAGCAGGCAGCGATTCGGGATATCCGTGTGCGGTTGACCCATGCTAGCTTTCAGCATCCGCCCAATCCTTACGACTGCTATCTGCTGGATGGCTTAGAGCGAGACCTGCTCAATGAGCTTCACCACCTGCTGGGTGAAACGCCATGGCAACAGGATGCGTTACCGCCGAACTGGGCTCAATTTCGGATACAGCTCACCCAGCCCGACACGCTGGCCTGGGTGAGTGTCAACCGGCAGCACGGTGGGTTTACCTTACACTGTGCTCCGGCCGACGTTGCGGCTCGTCTGAGTGCGATCTGGGAACAGCAGCCCGTGGTTTTGATTGGCGCCGCAGTGGATGCCGATAGCCGAGCTCGGACCTACCGTCAGCAGCTGGGCTTAGACGATCTCACCTGCCTCAAGTTTGCGACCGATCGTCACAATGACAGCATTCAGCTGTACTTGCCAGATCGGTTGCCCATGCCAAATACCAGTCATTTCCAAGCGGCGGTCCTACAAGAAATTCGCGATTTGCTGAACCGCCCAGCTACGCGGCCGCATTTTAGCGTGGTGTTGGTGGGAGATACCCCAATGAAGGCCCAAATCGGGACCGTACTGGCGGCCGAGTTTGGCTCTCGGGTCAGGGTGGAAGCGCCCCTGCCTCAATCCCCTCAGGCGTCGAATGGCATTCTAGTTACGGGCTGGGCGTACTGGCAGGCCAACCAGCTTGATTTACCCTGTCCTCAACAGCTCATTATCACGACGCTGCCGCTGCCTTCCCTCGAAGATCCGATGGTATCGGGTCGAGTGGCGCACTATAAGCGGCGGCGCCAAGATTGGTTTCGACTTTATCTGCTACCCGAAGCGATTCGCCAACTGCAGTTAGCGATCGCACCGGTACAAGTCAGCCAAGGGCGAGTTGCGTTACTGGATAACCGTGTCAATCATCGCAGCTACGGACGGCAGATTTTAGCGGCCCTTGATCCGGCCGCCCGGAGCAGTTACTCAGACGACCCCCTTGACTTGGACTTGTCTGACCTCACTTAGCCGGTTCAGGGGCGTTGTGTGTATTGTCGTGTCTGCCTGAGTCGCTCAAGCTCAGGCAAGTCGCTATGATTAGGGCAGGAAGTATGCATTTCCTAATCACATCACTAACGGCACCTCTAGGAGTAGAGCAATGGGTGAAGCCAAACGACGCAGGCAGCAAATGGGCGAGGATTATGGTCATCCTGAACGGATTTTGCCTTGGTTACCCATTACAACTGAACAATCTGCTGCTTTTATGCGTTGGACGAGCCGCGGTGCTTGGGTTGGCATTGGCCTGATGATCGTCCTATGGCTGACGGTTCGCTTTATTGGTCCCGCTTTTGGGTGGTGGTCAGTGGTGGAATAGGGCAAGTTTCCCTGCTGATTTCACCTGTCTGATAGTGCGAAATTTGTTAAAAAAGCCTAAACGCGTTAGGCTTTTTTGCAAATGTGTGCTGACTCCCTCAGTTATCGTGGGAAATGTAGTTAGTATCAAACGGGCTTGATTGCTGAGCCTTCCCTCTTTCGGTCACTAGTGCCGGGTTGATTGAGGGCTTCCATGCCGAGCAGTAGTCAGTTTTCTTAAAAAAACTTAGCAATATTCTTATACTAGGCTTAGACGGGAACGAAGGTAGTTATGTTCATCAGACTTGCAGAGCAGCATCGCCAGTTTGTTCAGGACCTGGTCCTCAACCTTAAGGCTTTGGCCACGGTTCTGGAAAATCGTGGTTACTTAGCCTCTTGTTACACCTGCGGAGGACAGCTTAACAGCGCTTCGTTTATGGTGAGTCTGGGTGATGATCACTTGATTCGTTTTCTGGTCTCTGACTATGGCATCACGTGGACTGAAATGCGCGATGATCGCGAGCTGATGAAACTGGAAGGGGCTGAAGCGATTGCTCAGCTGCAGGAGTTGGCGAATCTCGTGAAGTATCAGATTAAGCCTCTGGGTGCTCAGCTAGCGGGTCGTACACACTAGATTTTGCTGCTGCTAAGGGCTGAGTCATGCGGCAGTCGATCTTAGCCCGATGGTGTATTCAGTGTTCGCGGTTAATATCTGGAAGACAGCTCTTAGGTCTGTCAGTGGCATTCAATCTAGGCGAGTGTGAAAGCTAAGCTGCTCTTTTGATTGAATGAGGCGTGATGTGTCCTGTATCTCGCGACAAATATTATTCATAGGCTGCACCCGTAACGCTTCATCGGTTACAGCATAGGCAGGTAGGTCATGCATGCTGCTACTGCCGTCATTTACGTTAGGGCAAGACTGCGAATCGCTGTCTCATATGCTCCGCGGGATAGCCTGCACTCGGTGCCCTAGCGTACATGGCGAAGACTATTGTTCCCCATGAGGGATGCGCGGCGTGTCATGGTCTCCTATTGCTGTGCGGGCTACTGCGCTGAGATCGTCGAGCACCCGTTAGGAGCTTAGTACGGTGTCCAGACGGAAGCTGTGGGTTGGGACTGGCGAATCGTTTTAGGTCTGTCGTCGCTGACGGTCCAATCCTTGGCGCTATCTCGCTGATTGCTATTGCGCTGTTCCCAGCCAGCTCTAATGTCTGGCGTTGATAGATCAATAGCTTTTAGCAGATTAGAGGTTTGTTAATCTGTTATTCATATAATCGATGTCAAAATTCAAGTTTTGACTGATTTTGTCAGAATTGTGTCTGAGAATCTCTTTTGTCCACGATACTGAGGGCTAGGTGCAGATTCCAAATGACTACTGCTAAAGCTGTCAGTCCTTTGAAGGCTTACGGTTTGGAAAGACTTGGCAGCAGCATGAAATCGCAAATACTGGCTTGATAGACGTTGACGCTGAATAGCGGCTGAATTGTGGCACTTGCTGATTTAAATCATCTTCATTCTGCCAATATGGCATCTGAAGTCGAACGCGGTTTGCGGGAACGGCTGGAGCTGTTTCAGGTTTTTACGCAGGTATACCAGCATCACCGCGATTGGCTGAAGCGGCTCGTCAATTTGGATCAAGCTGCGATCGCAGCTTTGAATCCAGCATCAATGCATTATATCCAGGGCATTGTGTCACCGGCTGGTGCCTATCTCGTGAGCAATCTCACGACTGGAAACTCTCAGACGTTTATGGCCTCTGATACTGGCTGGCTGCTGGGGCGAGATCCCCGCCAGGCTGACCTATCTGTTTTAGACCGCCAGCTTTCCCGCTGTCATGCCCGGCTGCAATACGTGGCTGATGTCGGGTTTGTTCTGTCTGATGTTGGCAGCACCAATGGCACCTTCATCAATGGCTGCCTGTTGGAGGCTCCCCAGTGCTTGCGCGATGGCGATCAAATTCGCTTGGGCAGTCTGACTGTATTTTTCTTTGCGTGTTTAGCCGCTCGGCCCCATCCCCCGACTGCATCAACGCTGTCAGGTCAGGTGCCTGTTCTAGGGCCGTCGGGGACGACAACGTTGCCCGGTTCAGAATAGCCTGGTGCTGAATAAATACCGTGGCCTAATCAATTAGAAGACCGATGTCATGCTGTTCGCGAAGCGACGCCAGCGACGTAACTTGTCGGTAAGCGAAGCCATGCCCAAAGGGCTTTAGCATCTCAGCAAAAGCGTTA
>JBCBOC010000585.1:0-3289 GCA_039821475.1 Cyanobacteria bacterium J06632_22
CGGCATAAGCCATTGCCTGAGTCTGACTGGTAACAGCCATAAGAATGACATCAATATGGCGCTGGTTGTACGCATCAGAACTGACAATGACGCCCGGACGCCGCTTGATACTGCTTTGGTCAGTAAACGGAAACGGTACCAAAACGATATCGCCAAAATCATAGGTCATTGTAAATATCGTCTTCGGGATTGTCCCAGACCCTAGCAAACGCAGGCTCCGCCAACTGAGCCGCAGCATCAATCAGAGAAGATTCAGCCTCATTAGCATCTCCTATTCGGGTCAGTTCCTCCACCGAGGGAACCTTCTCGACATCTGCTATCCAGTTCAAAAGTGCTTGCCAAACCACTGGGCTAAGCTGGACTGCGACTCGCTCACCACGGGCATCAACAACAAACTGTGCAGATTGTAATGCTTGCAATATGCTGGGCATGACCAACTTCGTCAAGTCGATAAGGTCTTCCATCCTATGTTACCAGTTAGGCCAACACCACACCTCAGGCCGCCCTTTGGCCTACAGGCCACCCAGGCGACCGACTTCTTTCCTGAATGGACGCTGCCCCCCTTGACATCTAACGCAGCACTGACTGAATCCGAACAGCTAGCGCTCGACCGGGCCAAGGCCAACTTTACCGACATGATGGCAGCCCCCCCGGTGCTAGAAAACTCCGTCAAACTGGTCATCTTAGCCCCACTGCTCGATTTAGCTGGGTTCTATCGATGGCCCTATCGCCTGGAAACAGAGCCTAGTATAGAAATCGAAGCAGAAGAGGACGATGTTGTTGTCCGAGGGCGGATTGATGTCTTGGTGCTAAAAGAGCAGCTTTGGTTACTGGTGATTGAATCAAAACGTAGTGACTTCGCCGTCACCCGAGCACTCCCCCAGGCCCTAGCCTACATGCTAGGCAGCAACTCAGGGCAACGGCCCACCTACGGCATGATTACCAACGGCAACGAGTTTCTGTTTCTAAAAACCGTCAAAACCCCCACCCCGGAGTATGGTAACTCCCGCTTATTTTCGCTCGTGAATCCAGGGAACGAACTGCATGACGTGCTTCAGATTCTAAAAACGATGGGCACAGCCCTTACCTAAGTCTCGCCCTATGCAAAATAGAGGGTCCTTTCCAACGCATTGAGTTTCTATCGTCGGTTAGGTTGAGGTTTCACAAGTTTGTCAGTCAACCAGATATCAAGGGCTCTTTGCGATCAACGTCTATTCCTTTACAACGCATCAAGATCACTTTGTAACCAACGTTGATCGCAAAGAAATCCATCAAGGTTGGTTTATGAGCAACGTTGATCACAAAGGAATCCATCAAGGTTGGCTGATGGCTATTACAGAAAAATACGGAGCTGTTTCCGTCTCTTCTACAGCCTCAAAACCTTAGAACAACATCCTCACCTAACGACATCCGTTGTTCCACTCAACATTGAGCCATTTTGAGCAATGGTCTATTCACAGACCATTGCATACACAGTCCGACGAACTGTATGCAGCGCCCTCGTATTTCCCACGACGTCTGGGTTCTTGTAGTATGGCCCTTCTGCCCTTTTCAAAAAGTAACAGCGAGAAAATACGGAACTTTCGCCACCGCGAGAAACTTCCGTACTCTCCCTGACGGATTATCCATCTCCGTAAGACCACACTAAACCTGTTCCCTGGGTTGGTTTCCTCGCTACTCGACTCTCAGTAATTCAGCGCAACTGCGTTGGGTTGCTGAAGCACGGTAGCTTGAGTCAACCTTTTTCTAACGATCCACTTGTTTCTAAATACGGAGAAAAAACATGACAAAACGTCTGAGTCTACCCTACCTGAGGTTTCTACAGCTTCGGCTGTACGACCTCAAGTCGATTGACCCAAAGCTAGATCTGGGCAACTCGCTCACGGTCCCCAACTTCGAGAAGGTGGTTGACAATTTTGGCAACAAAATTGAAGCCTATAACAGCCTGCTCGCCGAAGTTGAAGGATTAAGGAGTGAGATTCGTGCCGATGAGCGTGACATTCGTGATTTATCTGAACGGATGCTGCTTGCGGTCGGCGCCCGCTTTGGCAAGGACAGCGCCGAGTACAAGAAGGCCGGTGGCGTTCGCAAGAGCGAGCGGCAGCGCCCCTCTAGCTCGGTCTCGGCCCCCGCAGGCGATGAGGGTCCCCCGACCGTCCAGCCTGCCTAGCGATATCTCATCGCTGAACTGCCAATCCCCTACTTGTCTTGTACTGCAGGCAACGACGAGTAGGGGATTGGTGTGTCTGGAGCCAAGTTATCAAAACACAACTACTTCGGGATGACTTATCAATCCATCCTGATTTCTAGATATGACCAGGGCACACTAGGGGCACCTTGTGCTTTGACCCATCATGCCTCAAACGTCTCAGCCCTTAGATAGCAGCAACTTCAAGCCGCCCCAGCAACGAAAACGAACGTGGCCATTGCGGACAGTGATCATCGTCCCCTTTGTACTGCAAATCTTTGCAACAGTCGGGCTGGTGGGGTATCTATCTTTCCGCAGCGGTCGCGATGCAGTCCAAGATCTGGCCTCTGAGCTAATGGACAGCGCTGGGGAAAATATCGACCAAGAGCTAGAAAACTATCTAGAAACCCCACACATTATTAACCAGCTCCGTTTCGACGACTTCCGTAATGGACTACTGAGCACCAACAACATTGACGAGCTGTACCAACACTTTTGGAGCCAGCACCAGGCCTTTAGCTCGGTGAGCTATGTCTACATGGGCAGCGTCGAAGGCGGCATGATCGCAGCAGGTCGTTTGCCCGATGGCACCACCCTAATCGGCGGCACCCCAGACTTTGCAGAAGGCAACTACGAAATCTTTAAGGCAGACGCCCAGGGCCAGCCCGATGAGCCCTTCAAGGTGTTAGAAGATTGGAGTGCCTACAACTATGCCTGGTTCAACAAACCCCTAGAGGTTGGGCAACCCACCTGGGGCACCCCCTACAAATGGACCGGTCGAGATGTGGTCGCTATTTCGGCCGGGCGACCAGTCTATGACCCAGCGGGCAATCTGCTGGGGGCCGTAGCCGTCGATTTGTCTCTTTCTGACATTGGGCAGTTTCTGCAAACCATCGACATTAGCGACTCTAGCTCTATTTTCATTGTGGAGCGTTCTGGCGAGCTGATTGCCACCTCCACCGATACCCCGGTTGCCATCACCCAAGATGAACAAACCGTTCGCCTAACCGCCCTAGAAAGTCAGAACGAAACCATTCAGCTCGCAGCCCAGGCCCTGACCACCGATCGCGCAGACTGGCAGGACATGGGCGACACCGAAAC
>JBCBOC010000295.1:0-5507 GCA_039821475.1 Cyanobacteria bacterium J06632_22
ATGAAGCAAACCTCGCTACATACCGTGCCAGAGCAGGGCGTCTCCCACAACGGTGCCATTCGCAAGCGGGTCCTGTTGAGAGCCGGAGACTTGCCCCATCTGACCCAGTTTGCCCAGGCCAGCTTTGCACCGGGCCAGGTGGCCGCGGCCCATGCCCATAGCGATATGCATGAGGTTTTTCTGGTGCAGTCGGGGCAAGTCTCCGGCTCTCAACAGGACCCGCTTGCGAATGGCACCGTTGTGGGAGACGCCCTGCTCTGGCACGGTATGTAGCGAGGTTTGCTTCATAGAGGGGGCAGCAGCGAGGGGGCTACCGTAGCGATCAATAGCGAATTTGTAGCGTAACACGGGCGTTTACGGTTTGTTCGCTACCTTCGACGGGGGTACTGGCCGCTTCACTGCGGAGGGCGACATCGGCGCGGGCCACGGGGTAAGGGACGGGGGCCTGCGCACCGTTGACCTGGATACTAATAACTTCGGCGGCGCTGAGGCCCAGGGTCGCCAGTACGGCATCGGCCTGGCGCCTGGCATCGCGGGTGGCGGCGGCCAGGGCTGTGGATTGGGCGGTTGCGATCGCAGCGTCGGTGGCCGTAAAGCTGACCCGGTTAATTTGGTTTGCCCCGGCGTCTATGGCGTCGTCCAGGAGCCCCCCCACTTGGTCCGTGGGCAGTTCAAAGCTGATGGTGTTACTCCCTGAGTAGCCCGTAATCCGTGGCTGCTCACGGTTGTTGTAGCTGTACTGCGGGCTCAGGCGGATGCCATTGGTTTGCAGCTTATCGACGTTGTTACGGCGCAGCAGTTCGATCACACGAGATTGCCGTTGGGCAATGTCCTGTTGGACGGCAACAGCGGTGGGTCCTTGGGCCTGTACGCCCAACTCAATGCGGGTGAGGGTTGTGGGAATGGATTCTTGACCCGAGCCGGTGACGGTAATAACGCGCAGGGGGCTAGCTTGAGTGGTTTGAGCCATGGCCGGAGGAGTACTGAGGGAGAGACTGCCAGGGAGGGTTGCCCAGGGGAGTAGGCTGCAGACCGTGAGCATCAAAATATAGCGCCGCCCCCTTAGCTTGGAACATTTCTGACGTTCAACCGCCTGGGATGGGCGCCCAGTGTCCTGCTGTCGCGTGCAAACCTTGGTGGCGACGGCGATATGTTTTGAGATGGATGGAAGCGTCATGGCTTGATGGGTGAAGAGTCTGACAATGGGTATCGCCGGTTGGCTAGGCTCCCGGTCGTTTTGACGTGCGGTTAGCGGATGGGCGGGGGCTACAAGTACGGTCGACCATCGCTATCGTTACCCTGCCATAATCGGAGCAGGGCAGTGGGCCCCGTTACTTTTTTTGAAACTATTGACCCCATCTGAAACGGTTCAGTTCGGGCCTGTAGGCTAACAGTGTGGCGTTTTGACGACCCTGATTTATGAAATTACTGGTTCGCCTGCTGTCGGGGGTCTGCTTTGTTTTGGTCTTGGGCATCACCGGGCTGGCGCTGTTAGCCAATCGTTACGGCTGGCCGATTTACCTAGAGCTGTTCTCCCATTTTCAACTGCAATATTTTGTTGGGACGTCGTTGCTGGCAGCACTGCTGTTGTTGTTGCGGCGGGTTCGTTTGGGCCTGATTGCGCTGTTCTGTTGTGCGCTGCTGTCGGCTCAGGTCGTGACTTGGTATGTGCCCCCAGGCTGGACTGGAACGGCGGGTAACTATCGGGTATTAATTGCTAATCTCAACGTTAAAAACAGCGACGCTGCCCGCGTTCTGGCTCTGACTGAGCAAGAAAAGCCCGATCTGGCTCTGTTTATGGAGGTCAATGGCCCGATGGCTGAGCAGCTAGAGGGACTGAAGACCACGCTACCCTATTCATCTAACCAATCGGTGACGCCCCATCCGGGCATGGTGATCTATAGCAAAGACCCGCTCAGTAACGTCGAGGTCAAGCTGTTTGGCACCGAAAGGAGTCAAAATCTGGTGGGACAACTGCAGGTGGCTGGCCAGGTTTTTTCGCTGGTGGCGGCTCATCCGCTGCCACCAGTGCGGACCCAAATTTTTCATGCCCGTAATCGGCTGCTCGATGAAATGGGGCAGTATGTGCGATCGCAATCCAACCCGGTCATTCTGATCGGTGACCTGAACACCAGTATGTGGTCGCCCTACTACCGCTACTTGGAATATCAAACAGGGTTAAAAAATGCCCGTGACGGCCATGGTATCTGGCCAACCTGGCCGACGCAGGGGACCTACTTTAACTGGCCTCGATTCAGCGACCCACTGATGAAGCTGGTGCAGATTCCCATTGACCACTGTCTGGTGAGTCCCACCCTGGCTGTGACCGGTTTCCAGACGGGGATGGAAACCGGTTCGGATCACTTGCCGGTGATTGTTGATCTGCGATTGGGTAGCGCGGTTGTCGAGGGGTCACAGCAAAATCAGACCCGACCGAATGCCGACGGTAACGGCCTCGGTCCGACTGGTGACGCCGAGCTTAGCTAAAATCGCACTGATGTGAAATTTAACGGTGTGGTCTGAGATTCCTAAGGCTTGGGCAATGGCTTTGTTGCTGGACCCATCGGCCAGCTGATTGAGCACTTCGATCTCTCGAGGAGAGAGGGGTTCTGCGGGTGTGACAGCCGCCCGATCCAAGGGAAACGCCGGGGTAGAAAAGGCAATCTCGGTCAGGTCAGGATGCAGCACGGTCAGTCCGGCGCAGACCGTTGCGATCGCAGTTTTTAGCGGGTCTGTGTCGGTGGTTAGGGGCAGTAGACTAACCGTGCCTAAGCTGAACAGGTGTTGGACATGGCGCTGTTGCCCTTCGTCGAGCTCTGCATCGTCTAGCAAGAGCAGGACCCCCAACGTTGGCCACCGGTCTAGAATTTGGGTAAGCCCGCTGTCGATCGTCGCCGTGACCATGGGGCATTCCACTAGCGCGAGGTCCGGCACCAGATGTGGCGACGGCACATCGCCCTGGAGGCTTGGGACTGTTGCCTGAGTCCTCAGCCATTGCGCCAGGGCGGCCACCGTTTCGACCTGGCCGACAACGGTGAGGTTGGCGGCGGTGGCCATCGCGGCGAGTCCGGTTCGCGTGAGGGCATGTTCTGCGCAGATAATCGCCTGGGGCATGGACCTAGCGTTCGTCTACGGTGAGGGTAATGTGCTGGAGTTGGCCACCCCGCAGCAGTTTGAGTGCCAAAGGCTGGCCAACGCTCTGTGGTCCCAGTAGGGCCTGAATTTGCTGTACCGATTCAGTGCTGTCATCGTTGGCAGATACGATGACATCGCCGAGCAATAATCCGGCTCGGTCCGCGGCCCGACCCGGTTCAACGTTAATCACCATCACCGCTGTGCTGTTGCTCAAGTCATGCTGTTGCTGCAGGGGCTCGGGTAAGGGCACCGCCTGCATCCCCAGTCCCAGATATCCTCGGGCTATTTTGCCGCGGTGCTGCAGTTGCTGTAGTACAGGATTGACGGTGGCGGCAGGGATAGTCAGGATGCGGCGACGGGGGCCAAAGGTGTTGAAGCCCACGACCTCACCGTCGGCGTTAATCAGGGGACAGCCCGCGCTCCCCGGCGGTAGGCTCAGGCTGACCTGAAGATATTGGGCAATTTGACCGCCACTTTGGCTGCGCCAAGGCCCGCCAATTTGACTGACCATTCCCAGGCGGCTAAAGCACCCATGGCGGGCCGATCGCCCAACGGTGGTGACCAACTGTCCCAGGGCTAGACTGTGACTGTCGCCTAGGGGGACCACGGGGAGCTCGGTGCCTTTTGGTAGGGCTAATACGGCAACATCTGTTGAGGTGTCGCTGCCCAACAACTCCGTATCGATGGTTTTCCCGTCGGGCAACGTTAACGATAGGCTATCGCTCTGGCGGAGCGCTTCACAGGAGGTGACAATTAACCCCTGGCGCCAGTGAATGCCGGTCGCCGCCACGCGACGGCCAGTGACGGCGACCACCGACGCGCTGGTTCGGGTCACGATGTCTGACAGGGCTGCAGAAACTTCGGATAGGGAAAGGGGCATAACGCATTGAGAAATCAACGTAACCCCATTGTTCCGAGGGACGCTTGTTTTGCCATCACCAAGATGGGTAGCGCACACCTGCCCAGATGGCTAGTGGCGTGTGCTATATGCGCTGAGCCACGCTATTTCACTCAGCGCATCGCGAAGGACCCCTAGCGAATCGGGCGGTGACAACAAGCGGGTGCGCTCCCTAGGGGGTGGCCATTATCCCAGCCCTGATCGCCGGTTTAACAGCTGCCATCACCCCTTGAATCTGGGCCTGAATCTGGTCTGCGTTGAGTCCTTGACCAATAAAAATCAACCGGGTCTGTTTGACCTCATCGAGCCGCCAGGGCCGGTCGTAGAACGTGTCAAAACGGCTGCCGACGCCCTGGAGGACCAAGCGCATGGCTTTGTTGGGAACGACGACAAAGCCCTTAATCCGATAAATTTCTTGGGTGGCGACCAGCGTCTGAAGCTGGGCAACCAATGTTTCGGGCTCAAAGGCATGGTTCAGCACTATGGGGACTGCGGTCATATTGTCATCGTGTTCGTGCTCATGCTCGTGGTCATGGTGGCTTGGACGGCTATCCAGATGATCCTCGACAGCGGCGTTGAAACCCGTGATCAGGGCCGTGGCTACCTGCCCACTTTGGCAGGGGACGACTTTGACACTATCGGGTAGGTCCTGGCGTAGCCAACGGGTCACTCGCTGCTGATCGGTTGGGCTCACCAGATCGGTTTTGGTTAGCAGAACCATATCCGCACAGTTGAGCTGGTCTTCGAAGAGTTCTTCGATGGGGGTGTCATGGTCCAGACTGTCATCGGCTTGGCGCTGGGCATCGAGGGCGTCAATGTCTCCCACTAGGCGTCCGGCGGCAAGGGCCTCGCAGTCCACCACAGTAACCACGCCGTCTACCGTCGCTGCGTTACGAATTTCGGGCCAGCGGAAGGCCTGTACCAGCGGCTTGGGCAATGCCAGGCCCGAGGTTTCAATCACAATACAGTCGATTTGCTCACGCCGTTGGATCAGCGTTTGCATGGTGGGCAAAAACTCTTCTTGTACTGTGCAGCACAGGCAGCCGTTGGCGAGCTCAACAATATTATTGGCCAGACTGTTGTTAGTGAGTGCGCGGGCAGTGTTGCTATCACGCTGTTCTGGGGGTGTCTCGTCCTCATCGCAAACCTGACAGGACTTGAGCAGCTCGCCATCGATGCCCACTTCACCAAACTCGTTAACCAGCACAGCAATACGGCGGCCCTGGCGATTTTGTAGCAGATGTCTGACCAGCGTTGTTTTCCCGGCTCCAAGGAAGCCGGTGACTACGGTCACGGGGATTTTATGCATGATGGTGACCGACTAACCTAAAGTAATGGCAGAAAGGAATGCAGTGCCAGCTCCGCAGGTAAAAAAGCCGGCGGCACGAAGCCGTGACTGTTGTTGGCGGGAAGCGCCTTGACTCAGAACAACGTGAGTGGCGATTGCGATCGCACCCTGAATCAAGGTGAGGCC
>JBCBOC010000208.1:0-6498 GCA_039821475.1 Cyanobacteria bacterium J06632_22
AATGGCATCGGCCCCGTCCACACTGGTCCAATGGGTGTGGGGGCGCAACGGGTCTACCTTGGCCCGCAGGGTCGGGTCGTCACCGTTCATCACCATCACCTGGCTGCGATCCATCAGTGAGGCCTTGATGTTGTAGTAGTTTTCAATGGTTTTGTGACGACTCAGATGATCTGGGGTAAACGTCGTCCAAACGCCGACCTGGGGCTTGGGTCCAATGGCGGCTTCGAGTTGGTAGCTGCTGAGTTCTGCAATCACCCAATCAGGCACGGGGTCTAGGGCCACTTGGCAGGCAGCATAGCCAATGTTGCCGCAGGCGGGGGCGTTGTACCCGGCAGCTTTAAAGATGGCGGCAATGAGTTCTGTGGTGGTGGTTTTACCATTGGTGCCCGTGATGCCGATCCAAGGAATATCGCTGAGGTGACGCCAGGCCAATTCCATCTCACCAATGGCTTCAATGCCCTGTTCGCGGGCCTGCACCAGCGCTGGAATATGCCACGGCACGCCAGGGCTAACGACGATGAGCTGCTCGCCACTGGGGGTAAATACATCTCCCAGGTTCACAGCAATACCGCTGACCTCTAGCTCATTTTTGAGGGGCAGCAGACGATTGTGGGTGTTGCGATCGCTAATCCGCACTTCCCAGCCTTCTCGCTGGAGCAGCTTTGCTGCCGCAATGCCCGATTTCCCGAGTCCAATAACCGTTGCCCGACCCATGTTTACCCTCGCAATATCTTGGCAGTTTGTTAGTAGGAATCGCGGAGAAGTGAGTAGTGAGTAGTGAATAGTGAATAGTGTTTTCCTTCAAATGCTTGCTTGCCAAAGGCCGTACACTATTTCACTATTCCACTACCTCACTATTGCACTCTCTCCACCTAAATAACTCGGCTCAAAGCCAAACTTTTCGTCAGCTTTTCACAATTTCGCTAAAGTCTGCCAGTATGCGTGCGTGATTCCGCAACAAACCCAACAAATTTAAGCGATTTTGACGAATATCCGGGTTTTCGTCCATTACCAGTACGCTTTTGGGGCCATCGAAGAATTCGCTGATGATGGGAGCGGCTAGCTTGAGCCCCGCAATAAGTTTGTGGTAGTCGCGTTCAGCTTGGGCGGCTTGGGTTTGGGGTAGTAGGGTTTGTAGACTGCCGTAAAAGGCCTGTTCGGATTCGGACTGGAACAGGTCGGGGTTGACTGCTGTTGCTGGATCTAGGGTTTGGGTGTCGAGATCGCCTTTGGCTGCCAGCTTGGCGGCGCGATTGACGGTTTCATAAATGACAGCCAACGTGCCGTCGGCGCGAATGGACTGTAAGTAGCGGGCACGTTCTCGGGCGTCTAGGGCGTCGGCGAGTACACGGGTAACAGATTCGGCATCTTCACCCACTACCGCGTTGATCAGGTCGTAGTCGACCTGTTCATCTTCTTGCAGCAGGGTGCGTATGCGCTGGGCAAAGAAGTTTTCGAGCTGTTGCTGCAGCTCGGCAGTATTGACATTATTTTGTTCCACTGCGAAGGACTGAATAATGTCGGTGAGTAGCTGTTTGATATTTAGCCCCATTTCGCCATCCCACAGAACCGACACTACTGCATTGGCAGCACGGCGTAGGGCAAAGGGGTCAGAAGAGCCGGTGGGCAGCATACCCAGGCTAAAGATACTGATCAAGGTGTCGAGCCGATCAGCCATTCCTACCACGCGCCCGGTGAGAGACTGAGGCAGCGCATCACCGGCCCCCTTGGGCAGATAGTGCTCGGCAATGGCATTGGCCACGGCTTGGGGTTCGCCGCTAGTGACGGCGTACTTTTGCCCCATGACGCCCTGCAGCTCCGGGAATTCGCCGACCATTTGGGTGACTAGATCCGCTTTACAGAGGAAAGCGCCCCGGTCGATGAGGGCAGTCTGGTCAGCAGACAGACCGAGCTGAGTGGCAATGGCCTGGGCCACAGCCTGAATACGGGCGACCTTTTTACGCATGGAGCCCAGCCGCTCTTCAAAGGTGACGGTTTCCAGCTTATCGATGTAGCTTTCTAGGGTAGCGGCCTTGTCGGCATCAAAAAAGAACTTACCGTCCGACAGGCGAGCACGAATCACCCGTCCGTTGCCCTCGGCAATAATGTCTGACTTGGCTGGGTCGCCGTTGGAGATAGTAATAAAGGCGGGGAGTAGGCTGTCGCTTGTACCGGCAGGCCGCACAGGAAAATAGCGCTGGTGACTTTCCATTTCGACGGTGATCACCTCTGGGGGCAGCTCTAGAAAAGCCTCGTCAAACTTGCCAACTACGGCTGTGGGCCATTCGACTAGATCTACCACTTCGTCTAGCAATTCGGTGTTAATCACGGCGTCGCCGTTGATAGACTGTGCCGCTTTTGCTGTTTGGGCAAGAATTGTTTTGCGGCGAGAGGCTGGGTCTACGTCTACATAGGCGGCCTTCAGTGTTGCCACATAGTCTGTGGCCTGGGTAAAGGTAATCGGCTTGGGATGAAGCACGCGGTGACCGTAGGAGGTGAGATCGCTATTGCATCGCTCAGACCCATTTTCTAGGGTCAGGGGCAACAGCTGGTCATCCAGCAGCAGCACTAGCCAGCGAATAGGCCGAGGAAAGCGGAGGTCGCCATCGCCCCAGCGCATAAACCGCTTACCCTCTAGCCCCAGCACCCAGTCTGCAATGCGCTCGGTCAGAATGTCAGCAGCGGGACGGCCCTGAATCTTTTGGGTGACAAAGACGAAAGCGCCCTTATCGGTTTCGCGGATTTCTAAATCCTCCACGGTGGCCCCACGGGAACGGGCAAAACCCATCGCCGCTTTGGTGGGTTCACCATTTTTGAAGGCGGCTTGGGTCGGGGGCCCCTTGGCCTCTTCTTCTCGGTCGGGCTGGCGCTCGGGCAGGCCATTTAGCACCATCGCTAGGCGTCTTGGCGTGCCGTAGAACTCAATCGATTCGGGGGTGAGGAGCAGTTCGTCCAGTTCGGCAGGGATTTTGGCGCGCCACTGCTCTAGTGCTTCGCTGACGAAGCTGGCTGGCAGCTCTTCGGTGCCGACTTCTAGCAAGAAGGTTGCCATGTACGATCTGATCCCCCAGGGTCGAATTAAACCCTGACATTATCGCAGACTTTTTGGAGGGTGGGGAGGTCAGGTCGACGGGAGAGGCCGGGCCAGATGGTCAGGAAGATCCGCTGAGTCAGAAATTGGCCTATCCCGACACGATGGGATGGAAAGGATGATCTAATATAGCTATCGGTTGTTGATCTACCCAGCTGATGCCTGACACTCCGCAAAAGGCCCCCTCGAAGGTTTTCGTTCTGCTGTTTAACGCACGGACTGAGAACGAAGGCATTCATACCCTCCGCATTGGCGAGCGCAATATCGTTTTGATGTTCGAAATCGAAGACGACGCGACTCGCTTTGGTGTCTTGCTGGAGGCGCAGGATTTTCCGCCCGTCACCGTTGAAGCGTTTGAAACTGAAGAAATTGAAGAATTTTGCCGGGGCGCGGGCTACGAGGCCAAGCTGATTACTGACGGGACGCTGATGATTCCACCGGAGAATACGGTGGAACAGACGGACTGGGATCCAGACAATCCGCCTGAGCCGGGCAGTACAGACAAGGGAGCTGCGGTTAGCGACGAACGCTCCGAAGAAGAAATTTCTAAGGCGGAACTGGACCGGATTCGTCAGCGGTTGGAGAAGTTGCTTTAAGGGTGAGGGCACTGCGCTGGTGGGGCGCTGTGCTCGGGTGATTAAGCTGTGCTCGGGTGATTAAGACGTATATAATCTTCTCGCTTCTCATACTTCGCCTGGCCGACAACCGCCTCACCACACAACCGCCTCATCACCTTTACTACCTATGCTGTCTTCCCTTCCTGATCGCGGTCACCTTTTAACCGAACAGGTGAATCCTAACAGTCAACGCCTAGACGAGCTGTCGTCGGAAGAAATTGTGGGGGTGTTTAACCAGGAAGACCAGAAAACGGTAGATGCGATCGCAGCTGCTAAACCGGCTCTGGCCAGAGCCATTGACCTGACCGCTAAGGCTTTTCGAGATGGGGGGCGCCTATTTTATATCGGTGCAGGGACCAGTGGACGCCTAGGCGTATTGGACGCGGCAGAGTGTCCGCCAACGTTCTGCACGCCCCCCGAAATGGTGCAGGGCATTCTCGCTGGCGGGGCTCCGGCCCTGATTCGCAGCTCTGAAGGGTTAGAAGACCTGCCCGAGGATGGCGCAGCAGCCATGGTAGAGCATCAGATTTCTGCGACGGATATTGTGGTGGGCATTACGGCAGGGGGCACCACCCCCTACGTCCATGGTGCGCTGCGAGAGGCCAACCTGCGCGGTGCCGCCACTGTCTTTATTGCCTGCGTGCCTGTGGCCCAGGTGCCCATTGAAGTGGATGTGGATATTCGTTTGCCCGTTGGCCCAGAGGTGCTGTCCGGTTCGACCCGACTGAAGGCGGGGACTGTGACCAAAATGGCGCTGAATATTATCTCCACCGGGGCGATGGTGAAGATTGGCAAGGCCTATGGTAACCGCATGATCGACGTGTCGGTGAGCAATATCAAACTCCATGACCGGGCGCTGCGGATTATTTCTGCCCTGACAGACCTAAGCCGAGAAGATGCCGACGAATTGCTGACTCGCAGCAATAAGCAGGTGAAGCTGGCGCTGATGATGCACTGGTCTGGGTTAGAAGCCGAGACGGCTCAGCAGGCACTGAATCAGCATGGGGGTAACCTGCGGCAGGCGCTTAAGGCAGCAGAATAACAACCGATGCCGAACGACTTGACTCAACGCTGGCAGTTCTGGATAGATCGTGGCGGCACGTTTACCGACATCGTGGCCCAGCGTCCCGACGGTCAACTCCTCACTTATAAGCTCCTCTCAGAAAATCCCCAGCGATACACTGACGCGCCACTGCAGGGCATTCGGGATCTACTGGGTTTAGGTATTGACGACCCCATACCCACCGAACAAATTGCCGCCATTAAAATGGGCACGACGGTGGCGACCAATGCCCTGCTTGAACGCAAAGGCGCACGGACAGTGCTCGTCATTACTGCCGGGTTCCGTGATGCCCTGCGCATTGGCTATCAGAGCCGGCCTGACATTTTTGCCCGACACATTGTATTGCCCGACATGCTCTATGAGCGGGTGATTGAGGTGCCGGAACGGGTAAGTGCTGCAGGCAAGGTGCTACAGCCGCTGACGGCGCTAGATGAGGTGAAACAACAACTTCAGATAGCCAAAGCAGAGGACATACAAAGCTGTGCCATTGTGCTGATGCATGGCTATCGTTATCCGGCTCACGAACAGCAGATCGCCAAGATTGCTTATGACGTGGGGTTCGCTCAGGTTTCCGTTTCCCATCAGGTGAGCCCGTTAATGAAGCTGGTGAGCCGTGGCGACACGACGGTGGTAGATGCTTACCTGTCGCCGATTTTGCGAGACTATGTGGAGCGGATCATGCAGGGAATGGGGGCTCAAGACACCCCACTCATGTTTATGCAGTCCAATGGTGGTCTCACCCAAGCAGATCGATTCCAAGGCAAAGACAGCATTCTCTCCGGCCCAGCAGGGGGCATTGTCGGCGCCGTTAAGACCTGTCAGCAGGCAGGGTACGACAAAATCATTGGCTTCGATATGGGCGGCACCTCAACGGATGTCTCTCACTTTGCGGGAGAGTACGAGCGCACCTTTGAAACCGAGGTGGCGGGGGTACGGCTGCGGGCGCCGATGATGGCAATTCATACGGTGGCGGCGGGGGGTGGCTCCATTCTCAGCTTCGATGGGGCGCGGTATCGGGTGGGGCCAGCGTCGGCAGGGGCGCATCCCGGGCCAGCTTGCTATCGCAATGGTGGGCCACTGACAGTAACCGATGCCAATGTGATATTGGGCAAGGTGCAGCCTGCGTTCTTTCCACAGGTGTTTGGGCCAGAGGGGGATTTGCCGCTGGATGGAGATATCGTTATACAGCGGTTCGAGACACTGGCAGAGGAGATTAAACAGGCCACAGGGAAACGGCAATCGGTAGCTGAGGTGGCCAGTGGGTACATTGCGATCGCAATCGAAAAAATGGCCCAAGCGATCAAAAAAATCTCCATTCAGCGAGGCTATGACTTGGCCGAGTACGTCCTCTGCTGCTTTGGCGGGGCGGGTGGGCAACACGCCTGCCTGATTGCCGAAGCCCTGGGTATTAGCGAAATTTTCATTCACCCCTATGCGGGCGTGCTGTCGGCCTATGGCATGGGCCTAGCAGAACTACGCACCCTGAAAGAACAAACGCTGGAATTCCCCCTGACGGAAGCCTACCAGCCCCAGCTAACAGCCGCAGCTACAGCCCTAGTAAATGATGCAACGTCGGAACTTCAACGCCAAGAAGGCTCTTTGACGGAACCAGTAGAGATTAACGTACTGACGCGAGTCCATCTGCGCTACAGCGGCACCGATTCTGTTATTCCGGTGACGTTGTAGCGCAGATGGACTCGCGTCAGTACGTTAATCTCTACTGGTTC
>JBCBOC010000235.1:0-6140 GCA_039821475.1 Cyanobacteria bacterium J06632_22
GCTGTCTTTGTTTGAATGTGATCGCGGGAAAAATGCAATCGTGGAAAAAAATGCAATCGTGGAAAAAAGGTGAGCGCAGCAAACGTGAGGGCCAGTCTAGTCCACCAGCTTCACTTTGCCGACGCGAATTTGGTCAAACAGACGATTAATCGCATTCCGCTCTGCCGGACTGAGGCTAAAAGTGGCAAGCAGCAGCGATGACAGCTTGATGTGGTCCTGACGGCTCAGCTGCTGAGCAGCAATCGCGGCCTGCGTCATGACTTGGACCGAGTTACTGGAAGCGGATTCCCTAGGCGCTGCTGATGAAACCACAGTTGCAGGTTTCCCCCGATAAACTATATGAGTGCTTCTTTACTGTCTCTGGTGAGTCCAAGGGACGAGAGCGGTGGATGTGCGGAAGTTGCGATCGCACCCGTCTAAAGAGTCTGTAAACCTCCCCACTGGCCAACCTGCCCGTATTGCCGCAATGGATATCTATCGTCTGCCTGCCCTGTCCGACAATTACGTGTTTTTACTGCATGACCCCAGCCTTCAAGCCGCTGCGGTGGTAGACCCGGCAGAGCCCCAACCCGTGCTCGACAAACTCAACGTGCTCGGGGCGACGCTCACCGCTATCTTCAACACCCATCATCACGGTGACCATGTGGGCGGCAACCGCCAACTGATCAGGCAATTCCCCAACACTACGGTTTACGCCAGCACTGCGGATCAGGGTCGGATTCCCGGACAGCAGGTTTACTTAAACGATGGCGACACCGTGACCTTTGCAGGGCGCACAGCGCAAGTGTTCTTTGTGCCTGGGCACACTCGCGGTCATATTGCCTACTACTTTCCGCCAGTTGAGGCCGACGGCACAGGCGAACTCTTCTGCGGCGACACCATTTTTGCCGGTGGTTGCGGCCGCCTGTTTGAAGGCACCCCCGCACAAATGGTGGACTCCATCGGCAAACTACGACAGTTGCCAGACCAAACCCGGGTGTGGTGCGCCCACGAGTACACCCTCAGCAACCTGAAATTTGCGGTGACGGTGGACGGGGAAAATACCGCCCTGCAAGAACGGCTGGCGCAGGTGATCGCGGCACGGCAGCGGCAGGACGCCACGGTGCCTTCATTGCTGGGAATCGAGAAAGCCACCAATCCCTTTCTACGATGGGACCAGCCTGCGCTCCAGACCATCGCAGGTACCACGGACCCCGCTCGTGTCTTTGGTCGCATTCGTGGCCAGAAGGATTTGTTCTAATGATTCGTGATGCAAAGCCTGAAGATGAGGGTGCGATCGCACAGCTCCTGTCAGCCCTCAACCTATTTGAAACAGAAGAAGTTGAAATAGTCACAGGCATGCTGGCCGAGCACTTTGCCCGCCCCCAATCCCAAGACCTATGGTTGCTTGACGATGACAACGGCCCCGTCGGCATTGCCTACGCCGCACCAGAGCGTATGACCGACGGCACCTGGAATCTGTACCTGATTGCCGTCCATCCAGAGCATCAGAAACAGGGACGTGGGGCGGCACTGCTGAAGCATGTTGAGGCGGCTTTAGCGGCACAGCATGTCCGGGTGTTACTGGTAGAGACGGCAGGGGTAGAAGACTTTGAGTTTGTGCGACAGTTCTACCGCAACAGCGGCTTCCGAGAAGAAGCACGCATCAGCGAGTTTTACGCTGCAGGTATGGATAAAGTCGTATTTTGGAAGCGGTTGACGTGGAATTAAGTCCATACCATTGCCCCGGCTTAAAACTTATTCCGACTGATGAGAAGAGGATGTTGTTCTTTCATTCAACGACACTCGCACATCCAGCCGCGGTGGGTTATCTTCTACGGAAAGGCGCAGACCCCTCGGGACTTCGATAAATCGAAGTCCATGTCTGGAAAACAGCAGAAATGACGTTGGTCATGCTGCTGGAGCCAACCTGTCTTGCAATTTCCCAGTCCCCAGCGCAGCGCAACTGACAACCTAACGGCACCTTGACGCAGCCTACAATCCTGGCAATCTACAGCCGCCGCCACAAGGGCCTGTTTTGAGGTTTGCCCGAGACGGCAGCCACTGGGTTATAAGTCTCAAGACTTAGGCAGCAGAACTGTCCGCAGCAACGTGGCAGTGACGCTAGGGACAAACTGGGGCGTTCACTCATCCCTTGGGAACCCTAGTAATGGCGATACCATGTCCAACTTTTTTGCTCCATCTGGCTGTTTGCCTCAGTCAAGCTGTCTACATTGACTTGCAGGACATCATCGGGCAGGCAGATGACAATCAGCTCCATCGGCTTCGCTGAGATGTGCCGCCAATGGTTTTTCGGGCTATCGCTGGATCAAGGTGCTGATCAAAGCAATACATTCCAGAAATTCTAGATGTCCAACACTGATGTCCTCGTCTCTGATCTGCTGTACAGCGCTCGTCTGTGCAATACGGGCTATCAGCCGCCACACGCGGCGCAAGATGACTTTTTCTGGTTTACGTCCGGCTGCCAATCCGTTCGTCATATTCGCATCGATCACCACAGTGCCTATTTACTTGAGGTTGGCGACCACTGCGAGTTGGTCTTTAGGGGGCAGCTCAACCTGTCCGATTTTTTGCGGCAACACCCTCAGCCTAAGTTGGTGAATGCTGCTTTTGGAGAATGCCAGCTTTACGAGTTTTTCTCCGAAGAGGCCGAGCGGTTATTGTGTGAGATTTTGGCTTTCCAGGAATCTTTGAGCGTACCACTACATCTTCATGGTCATAGCCTGGGGGGCGCTTTAGCCTCTCTAGTGGCCATCCATCTCCATCAGAGTGGTCATACGGTTTCTCATTCCACGATGTTTGGGGCAATCTGCCCTGGCAATCAAGACTTTAACCGGGTGCAACAGTCCCTGGGACTGGACCGCCGCACATTGAAAGTTCGAATAGCAAGTCAAAATGAGCAGACATCTCCGAAGTTACTGCTGAAGTCACTCCAGTCTACGGCGACCCATCCGCAGGATAGGCGTAGTGCGATTTACCTCAGTGCCCAAGAGAACCGCGTCACCCTAGGCCTTCAGACCAGTCAGTGGACACCACCCCAGGGCAACCGTACTTTGGCGACGCTGCAGCGCACCCTCAGTGCCTTCAATGATTCCAACTCGGTTCAGGGCTACATCCGCTCCCTCGAGGATCTACAGTTTGGGACGGCCTGACGGCGAGGCTTTACGAGATGTAAGCGTTTGAGGCTGGGATGGACATCGGTGATACTCTGAAGCCGATCTGTTGGTGCTACATCCATGCTTCAATTTATTACGCTGCCTGACAGTTTACCGCCGGTGGCCCCTTACTCCCATGCCGTGCGTGCCGGTGATTTTCTATTTGTGACGGGGCAACTGGCCGAAGACCCAACCACTGGGGAGGTGGTAAAAGGGACGATTGCACAGCAGACTCGCCAGGTCATGGAAAATTTGCAGCGGGTGCTGGCCCATGCAGAGACCGACTTTAGTAAGGTCGTCATGTGCCGTATCTTTGTGACTGATTTTCGCTACTACGAGACGGTTAACGAGATCTACGCCAGCTACTTTGAGACGTCGAAATTGCCCAGTCGAACAACCGTAGGGGTGTTGGGACTAGCGGGCTTTGGGGATGTTGAGATTGATCTCATCGTGTACTGCGGCGATTAGGATCGCGTCTCATCTAAGGCTTGATCGCCTCTGGCCTATCCGTTGAACACCGAGTCTTGTTATCCATCTCGGCATATTGACATCGCAGCCTTATTTTCGCAACACTTCATGCCCATTAGGGTAACAGTTGGCTGCCAGCATCTCTGTCACACCTCTGAACGCAACCAACGCGAACAGGGGTAGTTTGAAGAACGATGACGAACTGTTAACCACCGATCATGAATACACGCCGCATATTGGGCCGATTTGCACTGTTAGGCATCGTGACACTGCCACAGCTGGGGGTGATCGATCAGACATCCTCTGCGGTGGCAGCAACACCCGATCAAACGGTTGCCTGTGAAGTACTGATCGTCGGGGGTGGACTATCCGGTACGGCAACGGCCTACGAAAGCTTACGGGCAGGGCGTACCGTTTGTATGACAGAGCTAACAGATTGGCTCGGTGGTCAGCTGTCATCCCAGGGTACAACAGCCTTGGATGAAGCAAAGCGTCAGCGAGAACTGCTGTTTTACTCGGCCGGATACCAGGAACTTCGCGATCGCATTGTAGAAAGATATGGCCTACAAAACCCCGGTGATTGTTGGGTCAGCGCGGCTTGCTTCCTCCCCCAAGATGCTCACGAGATGTTAGCCGACATGCTAAAAGACGCCGCCCGTGAGGGGGGTGGAGAGCTTAAATGGTTCCCTGCAACAGTCGTCAAAGAGCTTTCGGTACACGATCGAATGATCGATAGCGTGACAGCCATTCAGCATCAACCAGCACCAGGTGCGCCTCCCCTCCATACTGAGCTGTTGTCGGCCTACTTCAAAGACGCCTATCGCTACGAAGACTCGGAACGACTGACGAAAGGCGTTATTAGCTTTGTCCCCTTAGGGACGAATGACAATGGACCGGCAGATTGGTACGTCGTGGAGGCCACCGAAACGGGTGAGTTGGTAGCACTGTCGGGCGTGCCTTACAACCTGGGTCTCGATGCCCGCTCCTATCTCAACCCGTCGTCACCTGTAACCGAACAAGACCCTTACTGCACCCAAGGCTTTACCTATACCTTTGCGATGGAACGCACGGCAGAACCTCAAGCCCAGGTCATGCCGCCCTATTATCTACAGTACGAACCGTACTTTAGTTTCGAACGTCAGCGGGACAATATTGATTACATCGATTTTGTCTTTACCTATCGTCGTCTATGGGCCTCTGAACCCGGTGCCACACAGCGTGCCTTTGGCGTCAGTGCTGTGCATCCTGGTGATATTTCGATGCAGAACTGGACCTGGGGCAACGATTACCGCCCCGGAACGGCTACCGATAACCTCATCTATGCAGCCGATCAGCTTGCGGAGAGCGGACAGCTCGAACCTGGGGGTTGGCTGGGCGGGCTGCGGGTTCAGGCACTCGCCAAGGCCGAGGAAAATGCCTACAGCTACTATCACTGGCTTGTGGCTGGGACCACGGATTCACAGCTGGGCGATGGGGTCAAAATTCCGAACCCCAACCACATTTTGCTATCGGGATTTGATACACCGATGGGAACAGCCCACGGTCTATCCAAATACCCTTATATCCGCGAAGGGCGACGCATAGTAGGTCGCCCTTCGCTGGCCCATCCTGATGGGTTTATGGTGAACGAGATTGATATTTCTCGTGTGGACTACAACGACGAATACTACTCAACCGCACTTACACCAGCGACCTATCGGGCCTTAAGGCAGGCCATTGGCGGTTTAGAGACAACAAATACCGTGGTCAACCAAGTCCCCACAGCCGAGATTCCGAGCCGCAATCGGTCCACGATTTTCCCAGATTCGGTCGGGATTGCCCAGTATGCCATTGATTTTCATCCTTGCATGACGTTAGCGCCCCACGAGACCCCAGGGAACACCGAGCGCGCGGGGGTTCGCCGAGCACATGGCCAAGCTTATCCCGGACAGATTCCCCTACGGTCAATGATTCCTCAGGATATTGATAATTTGATTGTTGCTGGCAAAAGCATTGCGACAAGCACGATTGCAGCGGCGGCCTACCGTGTGCATTCCTTTGAATGGTCGGTGGGCGTTGCCGCCGGAACGACCATTGATTTTGCCCTAGAACAGAGCGTTCTGCCCTACGCGCTCGTTGACGACTTGCCACGGGAAGAACCGCTACTGCTAGAGCTGCAACAACGCCTTAATGCTGCTGGCAACCCCACCGCTTTTCCGAATACGTCAATTTTCAATCAGGATTGGGAGGACTGGCGTGTATGGTAAGCAACCCACTTAGCAGCAGATCAGCGATATCGGAGGCCCCTCGAGCTTCAGTTCTCAGCAGGGTCGCCCAAACGTGCAAGACTTTTCCTAACAGTTCTGGGCGACTGTAGCGCTTCCAGTCAGCCTGTAGGGGTCCAAGGGCTGATACAGCCATCGCCACCCAAGCCCTTACTGGTGGTTTGCGGGCGATGGCGGGCCGCTTGGTTCCAACCTCGGAAGTTGACACTAGAAATGGCTTCAGCACAGTGGCGGTCGCGACAACGCCATGCGA
>JBCBOC010000570.1:0-3366 GCA_039821475.1 Cyanobacteria bacterium J06632_22
CTCAATACTACGATTGACGTTGCAGAAGACGAGTACATTCTGGACGCAGCAGAAGAGCAAGGCATTGACCTGCCCTACTCCTGCCGTGCCGGTGCTTGCTCCACCTGCGCTGGCAAAATTACTGCTGGCACTGTTGACCAGTCTGACCAGTCCTTCCTGGACGACGATCAGATCGAAGGTGGTTATGTTCTGACCTGCGTGGCTTACCCCACCTCTGACTGCACTATCCTGACTCATCAGGAAGAAGAGCTGTACTAAGTGCTTTGGCCTGAATAAAGGCCAAACGTTCAGTTCAAACTCGAAAGGATGCTTCTGTATAGAGGCATCCTTTTTGTTTGACTAATGGGCTGAAAAGCCCCCAGCATGACCTATAGTCTTTGCCATCCAGGTTTGCGCGCAGACAGACGGCCACTGGCGGCAATACGCAGTACTGGAGCACCAGAAATGGCCTCAACAAAGCGGCGGTAGCTATGCTGAAGCACTTCCCACCAGCGTTCGCTTAGGCTTAGCAGGTTTGACCGGTGCGGTGAGCGCCTCTTCGAGGGGGGCACGCCCCAACCGCTCCTCTAAAATGGCCATGACCTCTCGACCAAAGTCGTTGGGGTTACGCTTCCACGCCTGTAAGCAAACCTCTCCAAAGAAAGACCCTAGCGGTTCTGGATTCCACAGCAGTTTCTTGGCAACCCACGGCAAATGAATCGCCAGGGGATCATATCCCTTCTTAAGAATGTTGTTCTCAAAGGCGTAGTCTTCCAAATGCGTGTGGGGCTGAAGGCCAATGAAGAAAATGGCAGGCTCTACCTTATCTGCCCCAAAAATAGCCTCTAGCTCCCGATGATAGGCAATCGTCTGGCGGATAGTTTCAGGACGTTCATCAATGACGTTGAAGGAATAATTGACAGAAACGGTATCTTCAAAACCGGCGGATTTTAGGTCACGACAGTTTTGCAGGACTGTCCGCAGATTGTAGCCCATCCGCATTTTGCGAACCAGTTCTTGAGACCCGCTGGTAATGCCAATTTCAAAGTAGTTCATGCCCGTGCGCACCATCAGATCGCAGAGCTCAGGGGTCAGATTATCCGCTCGAATGTAGGCAGCCCAGTGAATATCTGTCATGCCTGAATCCACAATCTTTTGGAGCAGTTCAACGGCATCATCCATAAACTTACGAGCCGGAATGAATTGGGCGTCGGTAAACCAGAAGTTCCGAATGCCCCGGCTGTAGAGTTGGCGCATTTCCTTGACTACTTCGTCAGCCGGATTAATCCGCACCTGCTTGCCTTCGACTACCGTGTAAACGCAATAGCAGCAGTTGTGGGGGCAGCCTCGCTTGGTCTGCACCCCAACATAAAAGTCGCTTTCTTGAAGGTAATACTCAAACTCAGGCCAGATCCGCTCAATATAGTCGTAGTTACAGGCGGATTTTTCGACCGGTGTCGGCCATTCGTGGATCATGCGATCTCGAGGCGTCGTCTCGCCAACAACGTAACAGCGCTCACCCCCAAAATCTTGCCCCTGAAGGAGCTTTTCTAGCAGCACTTCGCCTTCGCCCACCGAGACAATCGTCCCTTCAGGCAACATCTCCCCGACCTGCTCATAGAAGACACTAACGGCGCCCCCGCCCACGACCATCTTTACATCGTTGGTATAACGCTGGGCTCGCTTAAGTCCCCGTTTGATCAGGCTCGTGTTTTGCCTCAGCTCTCCCCAGTAAGTTGTCGCCATGCGCAAGCCGCCCAAGGCCCCACGCATTCGCACCAGGGGATTGGGAGAGTAGTAAAACTCAAAGGCATTTTGCAAGGGATTACCGCCACGGCCACCCACTGGCGCATAGATTTGGATATCTCGCCAGGAATAGACCAGAACCGTCGGCTGGAACTCATCAATACACCGATCCAAAGCTCGGGTGAAGTCTAGCGGCGGCACTGTACCCAGATCAAAAATCCGCTGTTCAACATCGCCCAAGACCTTATGGACGTGATCGGCCAAGTAAACGACGCCAATCGGAAAAATGGGATTGCACGGCAAGCGAACATAGAGGACTTTTTGCACCATAGGTCTTGTAGGGGATAGCGCCATCTAACAGGCAATCGCTCTCAGACTAGTTATATATCTTTACGATAACACCGCTTTTCCCGACCGGGCGGATCCCCGCAGTGGAACGGGATCGTCAATGGCAATAGCGGCAGCAGCAGCTATCGAGCCCCCACACCAAGGAGGATCTCAGACGCCGAGGCACACCACGACAGTCAACGAAAAACTCGGCATAGCCAGTGCTGCCTAGCCTTTAAGGAAGTATCAATTACTACAGAATGTGGGCTGCCAGCAATATATTTAACGCGATAGCGGTGCTTTTTCTAGACGACCTTTAGATTGTGAATTTATTGGGATCAAACCCCGATTGAGTAATGCAATTAGTTATCTTTTATTAAGTAATACGTGGGTATGCAAAGCGCCAAGCGGCCTTGGTAACGGCCTTTACAGTTGCTTAGGATCGACGAGTGTTACCCTTAGCTCAAAACTTAAGTAGGCAGATTTATCCTCACATTCCTATGGCTCAAGTCCTTGATCCCCTGCCACCAGACGGTTCTGAAGACGTTCTGTGCTGCTACGTGAATGCCAGTAGCAAAATACAAGTCGCCAGAATTACAAATATCCCTAATTGGTATTTTGAGCGCGTTGTCTTTCCTGGGCAGCGTCTCATTTTTCAAGCCCTTGTCACAGCCCAGCTCGAAATCCACACTGGAATGATGGCCAGTTCGATCTTGTCTGACACCATTCCTTGCGAGCGCCTGATGATAGAAGCGCCAACAGTCAACGCCGTCATGACGGAAGTCGCCGATGACGATGCGGGCACTGTTGTCGCCGCGGCATCTGCTGAATAAAGCGGCACCGCGCGAATCAATCCTGGCCCAGCTGTGATTCAGGCCTGAGCACGAAGCCGGCACGGGCGATCCCGGCAACTTATTCTGGCGGACGCCTTAGCCCCCGGTGTGGTGACACCGGGGGCACTTTAGTGCATGCTTGGACTGTCGCAAGCAACAACCTGGGTACCGTTGCAGCCTATAGCCATCGCCCAGACGTTCTTTTGAAGCTCTTTATTGGCGATTTGCGCCTCACGGCGGCCCCTCTGGACGCAAATATAGGCACTTAGTGCCAGGCACCGTCCTCAGGACCAGCGGCTATAGAGACCTCGCTAACGCCCCAACCCAGACGCCGGATACACTGACTGGCCTTGATTCGATGGACTTACCTTCTTTTATATGGCTTTGGCGAATTGCAGCCTGGTCCATGGGGTTGTCGCTCACCTGCTTTGGCCTACTGGCCTTGAGCGGCGGCGGTCTGTGGTATGGACGTCAACATCAG
>JBCBOC010000404.1:0-4527 GCA_039821475.1 Cyanobacteria bacterium J06632_22
ATGCCAGTGAAATAGTGAGTGGTGAATCGTGAAGTAGCGTTTGGCCTTAAGCCCCTTTGACGTAAAGACCTTCGACGATTTCACTACCGCTCTATTTCACTATTTCACGATCATCGCCGACCCTAGTTCTTCGTGTTGGCAGACCACTAGGTCAAAAGCACTGACACTATTTTTCGAGGTTGCTATTCGCCATGGCGCTTTCTCTGCCGCCCCCCTCTGAGGGTTGACAGGTCACTATCCGAGGATATTGGGCGACGCCATGATACGCATGTTCTATCTGAACTGGCGCTTCATCGCGTGTGTTTAGTCATAGCGGTGTCGAGTAGGTCTGTCTGCAGCTAGCGGTTCGACACCGGTCAAATTGAGTATCAATATTTTAGTGTTTTTGTACTAAATTCTGGGCTTAAGGTTAAGCAGCCGCTAATTGACCGATGCCTGGAGCGGGTTTGTCAGCATCAATTTCAGTGGCTGGGCGGCATACTTAGAAAATTTCCTGGCATCATTCAAAAAAGTTGCTTGCCTTAGAATGCAATCTTTTGTTAACGTAGCTAAGCGTACAAAACGGGCATTGCCCGAAACGCGCAGGCCGGGATAGCTCAGCTGGTAGAGCAGAGGACTGAAAATCCTCGTGTCGGCGGTTCAAGTCCGCCTCCTGGCATCGCCAAATTGGCACAGTCACACTGACCGAGTTAGCAGTCTTTAGAGGCTGCTTTTTTATTTTTATTTAGACTGCTGGCACATGTTCCTGGTAATGAACTGCACTACGGTACGTACAACTTTTGCCCTGCTATTTCCTCGTGGCTGTGCCTAAAATTCAGGGACATCAATTTCCCTTGAACGGCTGAGGTAATGCTTGGTGAGCGTTGCCACCGATACCCGGCAAAGATAGCTAACGTCCTTCAGGGCTCGTCTTTTCACCATTTCTGTTATGAAGGTGTGCCGAGTGTGGTACTGACTCATGTAAAACGCCACGAATAAAAAAACACCCGTGTTTTTGCTGGCTTCACATCGGTTGGTCTGTGGTTAAAACACGTACAAAGATTTGGACGTATAAGTTGTCTGTAGGGCACCTGGAATAGAGGCTTGATAAGTGAGTTAATCAAGCTGTTATCCGTATTTCTTGTGATGCCTGTTATTGAAGATGCCCGAAGGTCGGTTGTGCCGATGGAATCGTCAACGCCAAACTCGTTGACGATATCGAACTCACCGGACTTTGTTTCATGGCTAGCGGCCCAGCAAGTAAGTTTAGCGTTTACCACCTATCAAACCAATCGTTTGTTTCTTATTGGCCATACAGATGAAGGCACATTAGCTGCCCACGAACGGCTGTTTGATAAGCCAATGGGACTGTTTAACCGGTCGCTGCCTGGTCCCAATGGTCCCCAGTCGCGCTTATATATGAGCACGCGCTATCAGCTTTGGCAATTTGAGAACATGTTGGCGGCTGGAGAGAACTATGGCGAGAGCGATCTGCTGTATGTGCCGCGCCTGGCCCACACGACTGGTGACCTGAATGTCCACGATGTGGTGTGGAGCGCCGATGACCAGCTACTGTTTGTTAATACTGACTTTAGCTGCCTGGCTACCCTAAGTGAAACCTACAGCTTTGTGCCAGTGTGGCAGCCGTCATTTATCTCGAAGCTGGTTGCAGAAGACCGCTGCCACCTGAATGGTTTAGCGATGGTGGAAGGGCAGCCCACGTACATGACGGCCTGTAGCGCCACCGATAGTCCCGCAGGCTGGCGAGATCATCGCCGGGATGGTGGGGTGATGTTGTCTATCCCAGATAACGAGATTATTGCTAAGGGATTGTCAATGCCCCATTCGCCTCGTTGGTATCGGGACCGGCTGTGGGTGCTCAATGCAGGCACAGGAGAGTTTGGCTCCGTTGGCCTGTCCACCGGTAAATTTGAGCCCATGGTGTTTTGTCCTGGTTTTGTTCGAGGGCTGGCATTTTGGCGACAGTTTGCCATCATTGGGTTATCAAAATTGAGAGCCCGACCATTTACGGGGCTAGCCCTCGAAGAGCGTCTCCAGCAAAATGGGCAAACCGCCCAGTGTGGTCTGTTAGTAGTGGATTTAGACCGGGGCGAAGTGGTCCACAGCTTACAGATGCAAGGGGTAGTGGAAGAACTGTTCGATATTGTGGTGCTGCCCGGGGTGCGTCGTCCTCAGACGCTGGGTTTGCAAAATGATGACATTCAACGGTTGGTGACATTCCCTGGCAGTGGGGGCATCTGTACGACGAAGCCGACGGCGCGGCGTGCGGGCATCGGTGCGGCTCCACCTGTGGCTGGGTTGCCCAATCCCTATGCCAATCCGTCATTAAAAGTAAAAAATACGAGAGAAGCAACCCCTAAGTCAGTCCCATCTGGCCCGGTGAAGTATCAGCGGGTATTTCACCTCACCCCCAAGAACTGCCTAGACTACGACGCGCTGACTTTTCCCAGCCTGCAGGCACGCTGGCAACAGCAGCCGGTTCGCGGTGAGCTGTTTGGGCTATCGGCGTCTGTACAGGGCAA
This sequence comes from Cyanobacteria bacterium J06632_22, assembly GCA_039821475.1. Taxonomy (GTDB): domain Bacteria; phylum Cyanobacteriota; class Cyanobacteriia; order Phormidesmidales; family Phormidesmidaceae; genus CAWUKV01. The sequence goes on from JBCBOC010000404.1 coordinate 2,523, forward strand.
GATGGTGGGGTTTGCCATTGCGGAATGCCTGCCTGATCACACGACCGAACTGATTTCTTTGTTTGTGGATGCGGCCCACCGGCAGCAGGGCATTGGCACTCGCCTGGTTGACTACTTAGAACAAGGACTACGTCAGGAAGGCGGCCGCCACATTTCGGTGACCTATGAGCCGACGCCCCTTACTCAGCAAGGCTTAGAACCGTTACTTCGTAACGTGGGCTGGTCGGCTCCCAGGGCAGCGGGCCACCATCAATACGCCGAGAAACGGCTGCTGCCGCTTGACGGTGCCCCCGCTGCCCCCTCTACACCGGCCCTACCGAAGGTTTCCTTGGTGATGACGGTGTACAACGCCGAGGCCTACCTGCCTGAGGCGCTGGATTCGCTATTGGCCCAAACCTTTCCCGAGTGGGAGCTCATTCTCTGGGATGACGGTTCGACGGATGGGTCCGTTGCCATTGCCCAAGACTATGCCCAGCAGGATAGCCGCATTCGGTTCCATCAAGGTGGGCACCTGGGCCGTGGTCCCGCCCTGATCAAAGCCCATGCCCTGACCCAAGGGGAGTATGTTGGTTGGCTCGATGCCGATGATCGGCTGGCCCCAACGGCGCTAGCAGAAACCGTCGCTGTCCTAGACCAGCAGCCAGACTATGGCATGGTGTACACCAACCATATTGATATGGATGCAGCGGGTCAGACGCAGGGGCTGGGCTATCGCTGTCAGTTGCCCTACCACCCCCAGCGCCTGCTGATAGATATGCTCACCTTTCACCTACGACTGTTGCGACAGTCGATTTTTGACGCCCTGGGGGGCATTCGCCCTGAGTTTGCGCCTGCCGAAGACTACGATCTCTCTTTACGGGTGTCGGAAGTCACGTCGATTTATCACCTTGAAAGACCCCTTTACTTTTATCGACACACCCCAACCGGCCTCTCTCAGCAAAACCATCGAGTTCAGCAGCATTGTTCTGAACAGGCGGTCAATGATGCCCTGGCCCGGCGAGGCCTCAGCCAAGCCTATGAGTTATTCGTTAATGACGAGACCGGTCGCTCTCGGTTACAACGGCGAGCCAATATCCCGCTGCCCGCTGCGGCCAAGGCCCAGTTTGAAACGGGTAAACGTCTGGTCCGCGAGGGCAATCTAGCTGCTGCCCTGGAAAGCTTTAACCAGGCCACCTTCCTAGCGCCAGACTACGGTGCGGCCTATAACCAACTGGGCAAGGTGCAGCAACAGTTGGGCCAGTGGGACGCCGCTATGGCCACGTACCAACATCTGTTGAGCATGGTTAACCCCAACCTGGCCGAGGCCCACTGCAACCTAGGGGCCATTTGGCAAATGCAAGGCAAAACTGACGAGGCCCTGGCCGCTTATCGTCAAGCGGTTGACCTCAAGCCAGAGTTAGCTGCTGCCCACCTTAACCTGGCTAAGCTGCTCGTGTCCCTCGAACAATCGCCCGATGCTGTAGAGCACTATCGGGCGGTTATCCAGGTGGACCCCAACCCGTGGGAATCGCACTACGGCCTGGGCCAAATTGCCCTAGTCCAAGACAACGTTGAGCAAGCTAAGCAAGCCTTTGATCAAGTGTTGGCCCTGCGTCCTTCGGATGGGAAAATACTCTCTTCCTTGGGGCAGTTTTACGAATCACAGGGTGATTTTGGGCAGGCCCGGCGCTGTTATCAAGACCTGGTCACCGATCATCCTGAGTACCGCACCATGGCAGCGCTGCAAATCAGCCACATTCGCCGACATTGGTGTGACTGGCAGGATGATGAGGTACGGGTGCCAGCGGTCTTGAAGCGGATCGAAGCCCATGTCCAGCAGCCCACTAATTCGCCGCTGCTACCCCTCAGTCTGAGCCTTTTATCGGCTGCGCCTGCTCTGCATCGGGCGGTAAATGAACATTACGCCGCTCATATTGAGCAGCGGGTGGCGACCCTTAAAAGCGGGGGTGCCTTTGAGCATCCCACCGGACCGGTGGAAACTTTGCGGATTGGCTATCTCTCTCCC
>JBCBOC010000733.1:0-2460 GCA_039821475.1 Cyanobacteria bacterium J06632_22
CGAACATTTTGCTAACTGGTGCAAAACCGGTCGTAATGAGAGCACTCAGCTTACGGGCTTTGGCCTACGACCCGACCAGATTCGGTTGCCCCAGGTGGGTGATCTAGCCGGGAAAATGGCTCGGGATGAGTCGCCGACTGCGGCGTTAGCCTTGTTTCAGCAGGCGTTAAACAACTTGAATGTGGCGCTGCAGTCGCTGTTGCCACAGTATGCTGAGCTGCAAAAAGAGATAGAGAGCTGGCAGCGAGTGGCCCAGGCGGCGTTGGCACGCGGGCGAGAAGATTTGGCTCGGGCAGCATTACATAAAAAGGTGGAAGCCCGGAAGCAGGCAGAACAACTTAAGCATCAGTTAGATGAGGTGTCGGAGCTGCAGTTGCAGATTGAGCAGGATCAGGCCATTGCTCAGAAGCGATTGAGTGAATCGCTGTAGCAGGCATTACCCTGCGTTCTTAACCTTGCCTTACCAAATTCTCTGAAGACGCACCGGCAGCACCATTGTCTTACGGGCGTCACATCCATCTCACCTTCACCTTATACGAAATTGACTGGTTAGGCCGTGTAGTCAGAGGCGGTCTCCATTGCCCCTGTAGAGGCTCCAACCAATGACACCTAAACGTCTAGCCCATCGCTACGAGCTGATAGAACAACTCGGTGAGGGTAGCTATGGCATTACCTATCGAGCCATTGACCATCACACCCCTGAACTGTCGGAATGTGTGGTCAAAGCACTGCAGCATCAGGATACGGACATCCTAGAACGGTTCAAAAAAGAAGCCGTTGCCCTACAAAAGCTGGGACAGCATCCCCACATCCCACAACTGCTGGCTTATTTTGAAGAAGGCGGGCAGTTCTACATTGTGCAAGAGCGGGTCGTGGGGCATGACCTCAGCAAAGAAATCTACTCTGGCAGGCGGCTGAGCGAGGGCTATGTGACCAAGCTGCTTAAAGATGTCCTCACCACCCTGGCCTACGTTCACAAACAGGGCAGCATTCATCGGGATATCAAGCCCAGCAATCTAATTCGAAAAGACAGCAATGGAGACATTTTTCTGGTTGATTTTGGGCTGGTCAAGCAGCTCAGCGTCAGCCAGATCGATGAACACGGCAAGCTGTTTTCTACAGTCACCGTGGGGACAACCGGCTATCTTGCGCCAGAACAAGAGGTTGCGGGCAAAGTGAGTTTTGCTAGCGATCTTTATGCGGTGGGCATGCTAGCCATCGCAGCGTTAACGGGTATTTCACCCCATCGGTTAGACCGAGATCCTTACTTACCCCAGGTCAATTGGCGATCAGATGCGGTCGATGTACATCCCGCATTGGCAAAATTTATCGACAAGCTGATAGCGCCCAACCCTAAACGGCGTTATCGAACGGCCCAGCAAGCCCTTAATGCACTAAAGAGAATCCAAAACGGCATTGCCGTAGGTAACAACAGTCGATTTGCTACCTGGCGAGTGGCCCCGGCAGGGTCAGCCTCGCTCCCACCCGAAGAGGTAGAAGTGAGAGACTGGGTTACGCTGTCGAACTGGCAGGTCGCCAAGATTATGGGCGGGGTTACCGCAGCACTACTGCTGTTGGGTCTGGGCGTTAAAACCTATCAATACGGCTTTAGTACTTGGCAACGGTCCCTGCCTCAAGCGACGGCAACCACCTTACCAACTTATGAAGCCGCCAACCCTGACACGCTGGTGGATTTGTTAGACGACGGCAGTATTAAAGTGCAGCCAGAAGTCGTGGTGCCCTTTTGGCAGATGGTGAATGCGGCTAAGGAAGACGAGATTACGCTTTACCCGCTGGCAGGGTACTTGTCGATAGCAGAACAACAGCAGCGTCGGCAAGCGCAGGGCGTAGACATCGACAGTTCGCAGCTGAAGCATAGCGACTATCAAACGGGCTATGCCGTTGCCATTGCCGACTTGGGTGCTGAGCGCAGCACCGACTGGGACAAAAGCTTTCAGCAGACTGCCGGACATCGATGGTTAAAGGAAAATGCCCCAACCTATGGTTTCGAACTGTCCTATCCTAAAGGGAACCCAGCTGGGGACTCAGAGCCCTGGCACTGGCGGTACGAAGGCACAGACGAATGACCATCACCTATACCAACCGCAGCTTACAGACCTACTATCTGCACCAGGGCACAACCAAAACCGGCAAGCCTAAGTACCACTTTTCGATGAAATCGGAGGGCAATCTGGTTGACCATATTCCCAACGGGTTTGAAATTTATGAAAACCCTGACGCTCGGGTCTTTTTGCGCAGAATACCAAAGAAGATTATTACCGAAGCCGAGGTGCAGGTGGTTCAGCACGGCATGGAGCAGTTTTCTGAGGCCAGGCCCTTTATTATCGATGTCAAAAAAGAGATGATTTACATCTTCACCACTCGACAAGATATTGACCGCATGTCGGCATGGGTTCAAGACACGGCAGAACAGTTTAACCGAGATGCCGATGAGGTAGA
>JBCBOC010000639.1:0-2964 GCA_039821475.1 Cyanobacteria bacterium J06632_22
ACTGGTGTTCTTTGCCAAGTTGGCAAATTCGCTATTGAGCGGCGGAATAATCACGCGCATGGCCTGGGGAAAGACCACTAGCTGCATCGCTTTGTTGGTTCCTAAACCCAGTGAGCGGGCCGCTTCCCATTGGCCCTTGGAGACGGACTGAATGCCGGCTCGGACAATTTCAGCGATAAAGGCCCCTGTGTAGAACACCAGGCCGGTGACCAGGGCCCCATACTCTAGGGACATGCGCAGGCCCCCGGTAACGCCGCCGTTGTCGGTAACGGTGGGAGTTTGCCAGCCAAAGGCAAACAGAATAATGGCAATGTTGATGAGGAAAATCGCTGAAATCGCAATCAGCTGAGTCTGCCCGGTGCCCCCCTGCTCGACGATGATCTGAGTGCGCCAGCGGAACAGCAGCACCAGGGGCAGTAGCGAGACAATTAACACTACAATCCAAAGCCCTTGGGCGCTGGAGAACAGCGACGGCAACGCACCCTTAAAAAACAGCGGGCCCGCATCATTGCTATTAAACAGCAGGAAGAATTCCGCCACCAAGATGATGGGAATTAGTAGCAAGCTAACGACAAAGTTGAGGATCGAGCCCAGCTTTTTGGTGTCGACACCTTGGCGGACCACGTTAACCGATCGAAAAAACAGCCCCACCAACAGCAGTGCCAGCACCAGCAAAATGAGACCGATCCAGATGGTGCCACCAAATTCGGGCCCCGGTAGATAAATGCCCCGCCGCTTACTCAGAACAAACCAGCTTAGGCTGCTGTTGGGCAGCGTGATGGCATCTAGCGGCAGACTAAAAAAGACTGCCAGATACCAGAAGAACAGCTGTAGCAGCAGTGGTACGTTACGCACCAGACCCACGTAGGCGCGGCTGATTTTATAGACAAGCCAGTTATCTGAAAAGCTGGCGACCCCGGCCGAAATACCCACAACCAGTGCCAAAATGATGCCGATGAGCATGGCCCGTAGCGAGTTGGCCAGCCCCACCTGAATAACCTTGCCGTAGGGATCCTGGGCCTGGTAATCAATCAGCGTTTCGCCAATACCGAAACCGGCAGGGTTGCCGATGAAGCCAAAGCCAAAGCCGGTACCGCGGGCTGAGAGGTTGCGATTGAGGTTGCCCCCTAGGTAGAGAAAGGCCAAAATCACGGACCCGAGAACAATGACCTGGAAGGCCACTTTCCAAAAGCGGTCGTCCCGCAGTATTGCGGTGATTCCAGAGGCTTTACGACTGCTGTTGCTGGTCATAGGGGGCTAACACTGAGGGGCAGGGAAGGAAATATTGGGGCCGCGTAAAACGCTAGCTTGTTTGGAAACGCTGACAATTTGAGACAGACTACCATGGGAACAGAGTGCGATCGCACCTCAATTCATGTCTATTGACAAAAATTTGCTTTGACTAAAGCAAATTTGCTCTGAGGCCTGTGATCGTTCCGTGGGTAGCTGTTTACAACCTAGTAGAAATTCTCAACGGCGATGGTGTAATGCATCACTTTATCGCGCGCGCTGCGCAGTGCTCACCCAGCCCAGGGTCTCAACTAACAGGGGGAGGCCAGCCTTCCGACTGACCTCCCCCTGTTGATGGCATCAATTGCTGCTATCCGTAGCCGCTACCTAGCCTGAGCCGGTTCGTTGAACTGGGTCAACGGACCATAATCGCTTTAGCGGAAAGGCGGTGCATACATCAGACCACCCTCGGTCCACAGAGCGTTCTGGCCACGCTCCAGCTCAAACTGAGACTCTTTGCCCAGGTTGCGCTCGAAGATCTCGCCGTAGTTGCCCACGTGCTTAATCGCGTTCAGCATGAAGTCGTTGGGTAGACCCATGTCAGTACCCAGCGTGCCCTCAGCGCCAACAAAGCGCAGGATGTTGGGATCTTCGCTGCCGGTGGCCTCTTCTACGTTAGCCGCGGTCAGGCCGAACTCTTCAGCCTGAATCAGGCCGTAGGTAACCCACTTGACGGTGTCGAACCACGCAGAGTCGTTGTTGATGGTCACAGGGCCTAGAGGCTCCTTGGACATGGTGACTTCGAGTAGAACGTGCGCCTCAGGCTCGCTCAGGGTGCTGCGGCGGGCAATCAGCTGAGACTTGTCAGAGGTGAAGCCTTCGCAACGACCTTCGTCGTAAGCCGCATAGCCTGCGTCAGCATCTTGGAAGACAACCGGCTCAAAGCTGATGCCGCGCTGACGGAACTGGTCCGTTAGGTTAAGCTCAGTCGTGGTGCCCGTTTCAACACAGATGGACAGACCTTCCATGTCTTCCAGGGTCTCGACGCCGCTGTCGGCGCGAACCATCATGCCCTGACCGTCAAAGAACGTAGTGGGTGCAAATTCCATGCCCACCGACGTGTCACGGCTGGTGGTCCAAGTGGTGTTACGGGAGAGCATATCGACTTCACCGCCCTTTAGCGCTTCGAAACGCTCAGTAGAGTCCAGACGACGGTACTCAACTGCTTCCGGATCGTCGAACAGCGCTGCTGCGACGGCCTTACAGACGTCGACGTCTAGACCAGAGTAGGCGCCACTTTCATCAACAAAGCTGAAGCCAGGGATGCCACCGTCAACGCCGCAGACCAGATTGCCGCGATCTAGAACAGTTTGCAGACGGCTAGCACCGGTTACAGCATTAACGGCACCTTCAACGGCATCGCCTGCTGCGTCAGTTGCGTCGCTAGCGACATCGGCTGCGCCACCGCAGGCTGCTAGGGGAGCGATGACCGCAAGTAGCGCCATCGTCCAAAAACCCCGTTTAGACATAATTTAAAACCTCACACATCCTTATCAACTTCAGAACAGTTTTATGCAGAATTCTGCACACTGAATTTGGAGCAACTCACCCTACACAAGGCCCATACAAGTGGTTTCTGCGCTTAAGCAGATCCTAAGCTGAGAAAGACCTATGGGTAACTTTTGCAGGTAACAGAGCGCTGTTAACGAAACCCCTGAGGACTTAAGCCTTAAC
>JBCBOC010000352.1:0-4915 GCA_039821475.1 Cyanobacteria bacterium J06632_22
CTGCCAGTCATTCTCTTGCAATGCCCCCATCAGAATGGCTCGTGCCTGGGCGTTCAAAAACTGTGGAATGCCGAAGGCCGTCCCCTTGCGATATTCCTCTATGGCTTGTTCGAAGTTACCCAACCGCTCGTGAAGAAACCCGATAGCAATTTGCGTTCGATAATCGTCTGGCGAAAAGTTAAGTGCTCTCTCGTAGGCCTTAAATGCCTGGGAAAATTCTCCTTGCTCTTCGTGACGTTGGGCTTGGTCAAAATACCAGTTCCCCACCAGATGTAGGTTTTGGTTGACGCCAAAGGTTGCCATCAGCAATACAAGAGACGCTGCAAAGGTCGCTTCAGCGTGGAGTGCAGCGGGAATTTTGAGGCTGCTTAAAACATTGGCCACTGCCCGCTTACCTTTGTCGGTCAGTGCTCCACCTGCAACAAAAGCTAGGCCCGCACCTTGGCTGATGGTGCTGAGCGTTCCCAAAAAGTCAAATCCCTCTGTAGAGAAGGCCTTGGCTGTCTGGGTAATAAACGAGGTGGCAATCACCAGGCAAACGACTGTGCAGACGTTCCAAAACCAGTCAAACCGTCTGGCAAGGGATTTTGATTGCGATATTTTTTCCTGTGGTTCCAGATACCACCACCAGTGCGACTCAGGCGGCCTTAGGGTTTGGCGCAACTGGGTCAGTTGATCGGGCTGGCAGACAAGGATAATTTGCTGCTGGAGGGCAGTGTCTAGCTGGAGGAGTTTTTCGAGCAGATCGTCTGCTGCTTGTGGGGAGTCATTGAGGAGCTTCTGTATGCGATCTCGGCCCCTCAGAACCCTAATCCACTGACGTGAAGCAACTTTACCCTGTGAGTCAGGTTGTAACTGCTGTAGACAGCCTTCATAGGCTACTAAATGCTGCGCCAGCTCAGCGTCACTATGTTGCTCATTGAAGGGTTCTATGGAAGACATCGGCAGAGCATTATTTTCTTCCATAGAATAGCTTTTGCCGTCGTGCTATTGAGGGAGCTTCGTTTACTTGATCAGTGATCTTTATCTTATAAGGCAGCTTTTAGTGAAGTATCACGACCTTTATTCGTCTGTGCTTTACCGACCTCAGTCGTGGCTATTACATCTGCTGTCATATGTCTCTCTACAAGGTGAAAACAAGAGAATGGGCAAACCTGCCCCTGAGTCATAGCCCTTAATGGGTACTTTTTAATGGGCGGATTGTAGCGTCGGTCGCGTTATAGTCGGGCAAAATTGCCGAGCAGTCGTGGATGCAGAATCGGGAAATATAGGGTCACGAGCTGTAGATAGAAATCACTAGGTAATAGACAGCGCTGATGTTTCAACGCGCTGGTCGCGGAGTTGCTCTGTGCTACACCGCGGCAGATGTGATAAACCCCTGTTGGAGGGCTGCTGGTGCAGTCAGTTTATTGGTTTTGCTTTGTGATTGGCGGGGTGTTTGTTGCGATCGCAACCCTCGGTGGCGCGGGCGAGGTTGAATTCGATACCGACGCCGACTTTGATATAGACGCCGACCTAGATGCTGATGCGGACATTGATGTCGATCTGGACGCCGACGCGGATATTGATGCCGACGCCGACCTAGATGCCGATGCGGACTATGAGATCGACACGGACGTTGCCCTAGAACGGCGACCCAACGCGACAGTGCGGCGGGGCCTCGGCCTCGGGATCCTGACGAGCTTCAAATTTTGGACAGTAGGTGGCTGTTTCTTCGGCCTCACAGGCCTAGTGCTGACCGCCGCCCAGCCTACCTTGGGTCCCGTCCTAATTTTGGTGATTTCGCTGCTGATGGGGTTAACCATTGGCGGCATGTTAGCCGGAGCGCTGCGTCTGCTCAAGCGCCGCCATGTCGATAGCCTGGTGCGATCCAAAGACTTCGCGGGCCTTGTTGGCACGGTTGAGCTGCCCTTTGATGCCACCAGCAAAGGCAAAGTCAGCCTGCAGCTGGGTAGCAATACCCTCCACCTGATCGCCCTGACCGATGACAAAACGGCATTTGTCCCCGGTGACAAGGTCCTGGTGGTCAATGAGGAAAACAACCGGCTTTGGGTGGTTGCGGCAGAGGGCAGCGCCCCATCAAGGCCGCCCCGGCAATCAGGCTAGCGCCATCTGACGCAGATCCAGCTTGTCGTTTCCGCCCGGTCATGACGTATCTAGCGGGGGCTATCTAACCGCCCTATTCTCTCGACTTTTTTATCTGTCAAACCTATGACACAACCGTTTCAAATTTCATCCCCTTCCTCTCGGACTGACACCGCTGTCAGTTATGAGATTGCGCAGGTCGAGACCGTCCCATTGTCTCCGCCGGCATCTGCCACTACGGGCCAAGTTGGTGCCCTGCTCGGCGGCAGCGCCTTCTTGCTCACGTTAATCGGCGTTGGTGCGCTGATTGTTGTTCTCAAAACCTGTTTAAGAATCTGTAAGCCCAACGAGATTCTGATTATCTCAGGCCGCAAATATAAGAATAAGCGGGGGCAGGAGGTGGGCTACCGTGTCCGTTTTGGCGGTCGAACCCTGGTGATTCCCATTATTGAGCGGGTGGAACGCATGGACATGACGACCATGCCCATTCCTGTGGAGGTGACTAACGCCTACGCTAAGGGCGGTACACCCATTAACATCCAGGCCATTGCCAATGTCAAAGTCTCGAGCAATCCCACTGTTGTGGGTAATGCTATCGAGCGATTTTTAGGCCGGAACCAGTCCGAAATTCGCCGGGTGGTTCGCGAGACCCTGGAAGGCAACCTGCGGGGCGTTGTGGCCCTGTTAACCCCCGAACAGGTCAACGAAGACCGGCTCAACTTTGCCGAGCGTATTGCTGCCGATGTGGCTAAAGATCTGAACAAATTGGGGCTACAGCTCGATACGCTGAAGATTCAAAGCGTCACCGACGACGTGGACTACCTCAGCTCCATCGGTCGCCGTCAAATTGCCCAAATTGTGCGCGATGCTGAAATTGCCGAGGCAGAAACTATCGGTGAAGCCGACCGCATCGAAGCCGACTGCCAAAAACAGGCCGAAGTTGCCAAGACCCAGGCCCTGACCGTTGTGCAGCAAAAGCAAAACGAGCTGCGCAAAATCAAAGCCGAGCTAGAGCAGCGAGCCAAGTCCGAAGAAGAACGCACCACTGCTGCAGCAAAAGAGGCCCGTGCCCGTGCCGAACAGCAGCTCCAGGCCGTACGCTCCCAGCTGGAACGCCTACGCCTAGAGGCCGATCAGGTCCTGCCTGCCGAGGCCCAAAAACGGGCCCAAGAACTGGCTGCGAAGGGCGACGCTGCCGCCCTGGCTGAGAACGCCAAGGCCGCTGCCATTGTCAACGAAATGCTGGCCAAAGTGTGGCAAGACACTGGCGTTGACGCCACTCAGGTCTTCTTGATTCAGCAAATTGAAATGATTTTGCAGGAGGCAGCTTCCATTCCCCATCGCATGCACCTAGAGAACGTCAACGTGATCGACAGTGGCGATGGTAAGTCCCTGGCCAGCCTCGTCAATGTCTATCCCGAAGTGGTGCGCCAGTTCCTGGAACGGGTGGACCAAACCCTGGGTATCGACGTGACCGGCACCCTCAACCGCAGCAACACTTTGGCCGCCACCAACGGCCACTCTCAAGCGACACCCCAAACCGCTACCGCTATCACCACGACTCCGGAGGCCAACTAATATGCCCGCACTGATTGCACTACTGGCTATCTTCGGCGCAGGTGCCGGTGTCAGCTCACTGATTATCCGCAACCTGTATTACATCTGTCAGCCCAATGAAGTCCTTATCTTTGCGGGCAGCAGTCGTAAAGTGGGCCAAAAGAAAGTGGGCTATCGCCTGGTCAAGGGCGGTAGCAGCCTGCGTACACCGCTCCTGGAAAAGGTCATGCGCATGGACCTGACCAACATGATTATCGAGCTGCGGGTGTCCAACGCCTACTCAAAGGGCGGCATTCCCCTTAAGGTGGACGGCGTTGCCAACATCAAAATTGCTGGTGAAGAACCCGCCATTCATAATGCTATCGAGCGGTTGCTGGGCAAGAGTCGCAAAGAGATTGAAAAAATTGCCAAGGAGACCCTTGAAGGGAATCTGCGGGGCGTGCTGGCCAGCCTCACCCCTGAGCAGGTGAACGAAGACAAAATTGCCTTTGCGAAAAGCCTCCTGGACGAGGCAGAGGAAGACCTGCAAAAGCTGGGCTTGGTGCTAGACACGCTACAGATTCAGAACATTGCTGACGATGTACGCTATCTGGACTCCATTGGCCGCAAACAGCAGGCTGAACTGCAACGTGACGCCCGTATCGCGGAGGCTCAGGCCCAGGCCGAGTCAGCCATTCAGACCGCCGAAAACGAAAAAATTACCTCCGTTCGCCGCATTGGTCGCGACACCGGCATTGCCGAAGCTGAAGCGGAGCGTCGCATTCAAGATGCGTTGACCAAGCGAGATGCTGTGGTCGCCGAGGTCGAAGCCGAAATCGCTGCTGAATTGGTGCGCATCCAATCCGAGATTCCGGTGGAGCAGGAGCGCATCAAGCAAGTGCAGAAGCAGCTCCAGGCTGACGTGATTGCGCCTGCCGAAGCTGCCTGTAAGCGCGCCATGGCAGAAGCTAAGGGGCAGGCCGCCAGCATTATCGAAGATGGCAAGGCCCAAGCAGAAGGCACCCAAATGTTGGCCGAGTCTTGGCAAGCCGCAGGCGATAGCGCCCGTGATATTTTCCTGCTGCAAAAGTTGGAAGTGTTGCTGAAGACGCTGACTGCCACCGTGCCAGATATCGCAGTGCAGAACGTTACTGTTATCGAGGGGGCAGGTAACAGCACGGCTAAGCAGGCCATCTCCTTTATGGAGCAGCTGAAGCATACCACTGGGCTAGACGTTGCCCAGGCGGTCAATAACTTCAGCCTGCCTGCTGCGGAAAAAAAAACGCTAGAGGAA
>JBCBOC010000251.1:0-5998 GCA_039821475.1 Cyanobacteria bacterium J06632_22
GCTCTCGAAAGACCTACAGCTGATGTTATTTCGCTATCTTGCCACCGGCGATACTTTGCGAATCGTGGGGCAGCAGAAACCGGATAAACACACGGGAGGACTCAAGTACAAGGCGTTGGATGTCGTCAGAATTGGCCACGGCACAGCGCCCCAGACGGCCACTACCGTCGCGCCCGCGCCTCATAAAAAGAAGAAACCCGCCCGCATTTTGGTGTGCAACAAATCAAGCTGTCGTAAACGGGGCAGCGAGGCCGTGTGCCGTGCGATCGCACAAACGTTCGAGCAGCTCAATCTGACCGAGGTAGAACTCAAAAAGACCGGGTGCATGGACCGCTGCAAGGCAGGTCCTAACGTGGTCATGATGCCCGACAAAGCAAAGTACACCCGGGTTTCACCCAACCAAATTTCTAAACTGATGCAGCAGCACTATTCCGATGAACTCGCCGCTTTTCAGTCTTAAAGCCCGTCAAGGTCTCGGCTGGGGATTATTGGTAATCTCCCTAATGCTACATGGGATCGTCCTTAGGCTACCGATGCGCCCCCTTGGCACGCTACAGATTCCCGCCGCCGAGTCGACCGAGGTTGTCCCAGTGACGCGGCTGCCGGTGGTGGCATCAGCGCTGCCCGACGTCGAACCCTTGCCGACCCAGCCCGCAGCGCTGCCGCCGCCAGCACCCATCCCCCAGCCCGTGGCTGCCGTGCCAGCTGCTGTGCCAGCGCGTGTGCCCGAACCGGTCCTCTCAGAACCGCTCCCCACAGAACCCACCGTCTCAGAACCCACCGTCTCAGAACCGACGGTCCCAGCTGAGGAACCGATCGTCCCAGCGCAACCACCACCGTCAGAGCCCATCCCGCCGGAAGCGCCCACCGATCCTCCCCTAGAAAATGGAACAGTCGTGCCGTTCGCAGAGGATTTTCCCCATTTTGCAAATGCCGAAATGGGGTGTTTTGGCCTGAGTAGCTGTGGCAGCCTGTCTGGCATTCGGAGCTATCGTGCTGCGGCCCAACAGATGGTACCTATCCTAGAAAATCAGGACTACCAAATTGACGAATACAGCACTGACGAGCCGGGCTACTCGGTCTATCGCCTGAGCCATCCCGACTGGCGCAACGGTGAGTCCTTTTACCTCAGCTTTTTTCAAGACGGCTTGGGACAGGCCGTGTACGTGATCACAGCAGACGTGGTGACCTTAGACGAACTCAAGCAGCTCGTCTAGCGTCAGGTAGGCGTCTACTCCGCACGGTATTCTGTTCTTAGCCAAGGTTAAGTTAAGGGTTCATGGGGCATAACGCCCCCCTCGCTCCAACCACTGTGCCGGTTACGGGCCCCAGCAACAGACAATACAGCATTCAATAATCCAGCGGTTTCATCCAATGACCGGTTCTCTCATTCCCACACCGTTTCGTCCCCGACTTCGCTGGCCTAACAGTTGGGCATTGGCCGTTTGGTTGATTGCAGCACTGGTCTCGCTGCCGGTAGTGGTGATCTTGGGCAGTGTTTTTGCCGATACCGGAGAGGTCTGGGCTCACCTTGCCAGTACAGTCCTGGGCAAGTACATCACCAATTCCCTGCTGCTGATGGTAGGCGTTGCCATCGGGGTCCTCAGCCTTGGGGTGGGAACAGCGTGGCTGGTTACCATGTGCCGCTTTCCCGGGGGGCGATGGTTTGAATGGGCACTGCTGCTGCCCCTAGCAGCACCGGCCTACCTGTTGGCCTACACCTACACAGAGTGGCTGGAGTACTACGGCCCCATACAAACAGGTCTTCGCACGCTGTTCGGCTGGGAAAGTGTGGCGGACTATTGGTTTCCCAATGTGCGATCGGTGGGGGGTGCGATCGCAATGTTTAGCCTCACCCTGTATCCCTACGTTTATATGCTGGCCCGAGTGGCCTTTCTAGAACAGTCTGTCTGTACCCTCGAGGCCAGTCGGTCGCTGGGTTGCGGGCCGTGGAAGAGTTTTGTCACCGTGGCAGTGCCCTTAGCACGCCCCGCCGTAATGGCAGGGTTAGCACTGGCACTCATGGAAACCCTCAACGATTTTGGCACGGTCCAGTATTTCAGCGTGCCCACCTTTACTACCGGCATCTACCGCACCTGGTTTGGCATGGGGGAACGGGTGGCCGCAGCCCAGTTGGCGGCCATGCTTATGTTGTTTATCCTGGCGCTGATTTTGTTGGAGCGCTGGTCGCGCCGACAGGCCAAGTATTACCAAGCCGAGAACAGCGGCAAGACCCCGGTAAAATATTCTCTCCAGGGTTTACGGGCCGGACTCGCCACCCTGACCTGCGCGTTTCCTATTTTCTTTGGGTTGCTAGTCCCTGGCGGGCTGCTGTTACAGATGACCCTGACCCATTGGGAAGACACCCTAGACGACAACTTCTTTGAGCTGGCCCAGCATAGTCTGATCCTGGCCGGGATTACGGCAGCCGTTGCGATCTCAATTTCCCTGTTACTGGGTTATGGTCAGCGCCTTAACCCGAGCAAGCCCATGCGACTGGGCGTACGACTGGCTTCCATGGGCTATGGCATTCCCGGTGCGGTGATTGCAGTGGGCATTCTTATCCCAGTTGCGCGGTTCGACAACGCCCTGTCGGCTTGGTTAGAAGCCAGCCTCGGCATTTCGATCGGGCTGCTCATTAGCGGCACCATTACCGCCCTCATTTTTGCCTACCTGGTTCGCTTTCTGGCCGTATCCCTTAGTACCGTCGAATCGGGCTTGGGCAAGATCCGGCCCAGCCTAGACGATGCCTCTCGCAGTTTGGGGTGCTCTCCGAGCCGCACATTGTTGACGGTGCATTTACCACTGATGGGCAGCAGTTTATTGACAGCCCTAATGCTGGTGTTTGTGGACGTGATGAAAGAATTGCCCGCCACCCTGGTGATGCGCCCCTTTAATTTTGATACCTTGGCGGTGCGCGTTTACCAATACGCGTCCGACGAGCGACTGGTAGAGGCATCGGCCCCAGCGTTGATGATTTTGCTGGTGGGGCTGGTGCCAGTTATATTTCTGAGCTGGCAAGTGGCTAGAAGCCGAACGTCGCTCAAAACCTAGTCGGAAAATTTTGCAATAAAGAAGCACGTGCCAGTCAGTTAGGCACGTGCTTCTGGATTGAAGGATTTGAGCCGCTGTCGCCAACGGGCCCTTGTTGCAGCGACTACATTACCAGTACCACGGTGACAAAGCGCTGCAGGCTTAACGCTATACGCTTTACTGTTAGCGAGTCTCAGCTCAAGCCCTTAGTGTTGAAGCTGCATTAAAATCAGCTTTAAAGCCTAAATCCAGCCGGCCCGATCCATGATGCGGACGGCCTCGGCCTGATTTTCACCGTAAACGTTAACGTTCATTTCGGCCCCTTCAAAATAGCCAAATCCAGCCACGATGGGGTCTAAGGGCGTTCCTGGAACCACAGGATACTCATTATTACCCTGGGCAAAGAAGACCTGAGCTACCGGACTAGAGAGGTACTCCAAGAACTGAATCGCATTGTCTTGATTTGGAGAGCTAGCAACTAAGCCTGCGCCGCTAATGTTGACGTGAGAACCGCGCCCACCTTGATTAGGAAAGAACACACCAATCTTGTCAAAAATAGCTTGCTTAGCTGGGTCTTCGTCCTTCGCATAGCGGGGCAGGTAGTAGGTATTTGCGATTGCAATAGAGCCTAAACCTGCGGCCGCCGCTTCGATCTGTGCCCGATCATTACCCTCAGGAGGACGGGCAAAGTTTCTCACCATGCTTCTGGCCCAAACTCCAGCGCGGAGAGATCCCCGAGCCTCAATTAAGGAGGCCGTCAGAGACTGGTTGTAGATGTTAGTCGAAGAACGAATCAGGACCTTACCACGCCACTTCTCACTGGCCAGATCTTCATAGGTGGACAGCTCGCTAGGGTCGACCAAGTCTTTGTTGTACATAATCACCCGCACTCGCTTTGAGAAGCCAAACCAGTGACCTTCGGGGTGACGAAGAGAAGCCGGAATGCGTTCTTCTAGCGTTTCGGAAGAGACCGGAGCAAATACGCCAGCCTGATCGGATCGCCAGAGGCGACCCGCATCAACGGTCATGAATACGTCTGCCGGGCTGTTGCTGCCTTCGGCGAGAATGCGCTCTAGCAGCTCATCGGCACTGCCTTCCAGCAAATTGACCTGGATACCGGTTAACCGGGTGAAGTTATCGTACAGCTCGTCATCAGTGTTGTAGTGACGAGACGAGTAGAGGTTAACAACACCATTTTGTGCCTGAGCAGGCTTAGGACGGAAAACCTGCGTAGCTGCGAAAGCCGCGGTTGAGGCAGCACCGCTGGCGAGTAGGGAACGACGTGAAAGTTTCATGGCTTCGAAATGGCTGTAATGATTAATAAGAAGAAGTGTTTAATCTCTGCATCTAGGCACCCCAAATAAGTGTCCTAGCAAACTAAGACACCAATAATGTGATGAGTGAGCACCGCAATACAGTCAAGCGCTTACGCATTTTATAGAGTATTGCACATTAATGATATCTATTTTCATCTATCCTCAACGGGCTCTTAAAAAAACCTTGGTTTATGAGCTCCAGGGTCAAAATCCAGCAATAAATGAGATTTCTTTCTTAAGAATGGAAAGCTTTAAGGCAGCAACCTAATCAGGCAGTTTCACCGTTTGCAAGAAGTACAACTATCGTCGATTTTGTTGCCGCTGGTAGCGGTAATGTTGATGTTGCTGCATCCGCTCTCGCTTAGCACGTGGAGAATAGCACCAGTGCCAGGACAGCCAGGAGGCCAGTCCTGACATCCCGAGGACGCAAACAATCAAAAGCCAGTGATGCCAGGCAGTAGGATCAAATTGAGATAAGGCCATGGTTGTGATGTTTGAGTCTTGAGAAAGACGGGATTAACGCTTACTCGACAGGGTCAGATTCCGGAACGGGCGTCGGTGTAGGACTCGGGGCTGGCGTGGGGGGCGTAGGACTGGGTGCTGGTGCTGGTGCGGAAGCAGGACTGGGCGCTGGGGCGGGAGTCGGTGTGGGACTCGGACTCGGTGCAACCGGGCTCGGAGCAGGACTGGGCGCTGGCGCAGTAGCTGGCCCTGGCTCGGGTGATGGAGATGGGGTCGGTTCAGGCTTCGGGGCAGGGCTCGGCTCAGGTGACGGACTCGGCTCAGGTGACGGACTCGGCTCAGGTGACGGGCTAGGAGAAGCGCTGTCTCCGGAAACGCTGCCTTCAGACGTATTATCGTCAGAGGTTTCCTGATCAGGCACGTCAGCAGCAGAGGCATCTTCGACATCAGCAAGCTCAGACTCTGCTGGTTGAACATCAGCAGGTGTGGGCGAATCATCTGCACTAGCGGGCGAGGAGGGTGGAGTCGGCGCGGGTGCCGCTGCGCTAGCCGGTGGGGTGTCGGGCACTTCAACCGAGCGACGCTCTTGCTGCCGACGGTTGCGGCGATCTTGACGCGAGCCCACGGCAAAGTCAATTTCAATGGGAACGCTGCCTCCCTGACCACCTGTGTCAAACTCGTAGTTCTGCACGGCTTCCATGGCGGCTTGGTCAAGCGCAGCATTGCCACTGGGACGGACCAACCGGACCCCGACAACATTACCGTTAGCGTCGTACTGTGCCTCGACCACAGGGTTGCCTTCGGCATCATCATCAAGCGCCGATTGGGGGTATGCAGGGCGATCACAACGCCGACAGCTTACTCGACGTGAGCCACTGCCGTTGCCGTTGCTATCGGCAGACCGCGCGGCCACAGGACCCGATGCATCATCACCACCACTGCTTTCCGTAGAGCGGTCTGCCGAGCCATTGACTGAGCTGTCGTTCGGCATGTTGCCCGTGGTACGTCCCGCAATACCTTGACGCGCAGAATCGCCTGCGGTCGCCAGAGAAGTCCCGCTGTCTTCCCCAGTACCATCGTCTTCTCCGTCTGGATTACCCCGCAGACGCCCCAACAGATTTCTAAATCGTCCAACGGGGGATGGGTCTTCTGCGCTATTGTCAGCAACTTGACGCTCGGCTTCATCC
>JBCBOC010000521.1:0-3643 GCA_039821475.1 Cyanobacteria bacterium J06632_22
CTGGTGGTAGCGACCGCCAGGCTTAAGTGTGCCGTAGACAAATATTCGCGTCATCAAACGCCCCCACCGTAACGAATCTGGGATGGTGGGTTTGCGAAACCCACCCTACAATGGTGAAGCAAATTATTCAAAATACTAGAGGAACCGGGCGTGGAGTCTCGCTATACCCCATCAGACATCGAGAAAAAGTGGCAGCAGGCTTGGACCGAGCAGCGTCTAGATGCTGCCGTGGACCAAGCTGACTCTCCGGATCAAAAGAAATTCTACGCCCTGTCCATGTTCCCTTACCCTTCGGGAAATTTGCACATGGGCCATGTGCGCAACTACACCATTACCGATGTGATTGCCCGCGTCCGTCGCATGCAGGGCTATCGTGTACTGCATCCCATGGGCTGGGATGCCTTTGGCCTACCCGCCGAGAATGCGGCCATTGACCGGGGCATTCCCCCCGCCAAATGGACGTATCAAAACATTGCCCAGATGCGCGACCAGCTCAAAGAGCTAGGCCTGTCCTACGACTGGGACCGCGAAGTCGCCACCTGCTCGCCCGATTACTACCGCTGGACCCAGTGGATATTTTTGCAGTTTTACGACATGGGGCTGGCCTACCAAAAAGAAGCCGCCGTCAACTGGGACCCCATCGACCAGACCGTGCTGGCCAATGAACAAGTGGACAGCGACGGTCGTTCTTGGCGATCTGGTGCCAAAGTAGAGCGCAAGCTGCTGCGTCAGTGGTTTCTCAAAATTACCGACTATGCCGACCAGCTCCTGACCGACTTAGACAAGCTGCCCGGCTGGCCCGAGCGGGTCAAGCTGATGCAGGCCAACTGGATTGGTAAGTCTACCGGGGCCCATGTTACCTTCCACACGGAAGCGGGCGACCCCATCACCGTATATACCACCCGCCCCGATACGCTGTGGGGGGCAACCTTTATGGTGCTCTCGCCGGAGCATCCCCTGGTGGATAAACTGACCACCGAGGACCAGGGGACGGCCATTGCTACCTATCAAGACCAGGCCGCCAACCTCAGCGAAATTGACCGCACCGCCGAAAATCGTGAGAAGACAGGTGTCTGGACCGGCAGCTATGCCATCAACCCCGTCAATGAGATCCAAATCCCCATCTGGATTGCCGACTACGTGCTGATGGACTACGGCACAGGGGCCATTATGGCCGTCCCCGCTCACGACCAGCGCGACTTTGACTTTGCCCGCAAGTTTGGCATTGACATTAAAGTTGTTGTCCAACCTGAGGGCGAAACGCTAGACGGGGCTACCATGACTCAGGCCCACGCCCACGATGGTGTCATGGTTAACTCTGGTCCTCTAGATGGCGTCCCTGCTGGCAAAGGAGAGAATCAGAGTGTGGCCCAAGCCATTGCCTACTTAGAGGCCAACAACAAGGGCACCGGCACCACCAACTATCGCCTGCGCGATTGGCTGATTTCCCGTCAGCGCTATTGGGGCGTGCCCATTCCGGTCATTCACTGTGATAACTGTGGTACAGTGCCTGTCCCCGATGAACAGCTTCCCGTTGTACTGCCCGAAGAAGTCGAATTTAGCAGCCGTGGAGGGTCTCCGCTGGCAAAAATGGAAGACTGGTTGAACGTCCCCTGCCCCACCTGTGGGACACCGGCCAAGCGTGAAACCGACACCATGGACACCTTTATCGACTCATCTTGGTATTACCTGCGCTACGCTGACGCTAAAAATGAAGGGTTAGCATTTGAAAAGAACAAAGTCGATGACTGGCTCCCTGTCGACCAATATGTCGGTGGCATTGAGCACGCCATTTTGCACCTGCTGTACTCTCGCTTTTTCACAAAAGCATTGAGAGATCGCGGGCTGCTGAGCTTTGACGAGCCCTTTCAGCGTTTGTTGACTCAGGGCATGGTGCAGGCCATCACCTACAAAAACCCAAAAACAGAGAAGTACATTCCCCCGTCAGCAGTGACTGACCCTAGCGACCCGAAGGATCCTGAAACCGGCGATGCCCTCGACGTTTTCTACGAGAAAATGTCGAAATCGAAATACAATGGCGTTACCCCTGGCGAGGTAATCGACAAGTACGGCATCGACACCGCTCGCATGTTTATTCTCTTTAAGGCCCCACCTGAGAAAGACCTGGAGTGGGACGACGCTGATGTAGAAGGGCAGTTCCGTTTCCTTAACCGGGTTTGGCGATTGGTTATGGCTCATGCCGAGGAGAATAAAACAGCTGAGCGGATTACCGACGTAGCAACAGATGGTCTGAGCAAAGCCGAGAAGGATCTGCGCCGCGCTACCCACACTGCGATTAAAGAGATTACAGAAGACATCGAAGAGGGCTATCAGTTTAATACTGCCGTTTCTGAGCTGATGAAGCTGAGCAACGCCTTGAATGACACCAAGGAAAAAGGATCTACCGTTTATGCCGAGGGCATTCAAACCCTGACGGCGCTGATGGCTCCCTTTGCCCCGCACATTGCAGACGAGCTGTGGCAGCAGCTTGGATTTACCACTTCTATACATAAAGCAGCCTGGCCCACAGTCGATGAAAAGGCTCTGGTCGCCGATGAGATTACCCTAGTGATTCAAATTATGGGCAAGACTCGGGGCACTATCCCCGTTCCGGCTAGTGCCAGCAAAGACGAGCTAGAGCAGTATGCCAAAGACTCTGATATTGCCAAGCGCTACCTAGAAGGAAAGGAGATTAAGAAGGTGATTGTGGTGCCGGGTAAGCTGGTGAACTTTGTCGCCAAGTAAATGGCGTAGGCATAACCACTAAGCTTTGAAGCATATTTAATGCTTACCCTGACGATAGCGGCATCTATGAGCTGAGGGGTGGGGAAGTGCTTGCTCAAACACCAAGGGGTGATCACGAAGAGGTAATTGCTTACCGGGTTGCTGAGTTCAACGATGAGATTCGTCCTTTGCAGCTTCCCTAGCTTTTGCCGCGTACCTGTACGGTTAAGTCCCGACAGCCCTATATGGGCTATAAACCGGACCATTACCGTGCCTTAAGACTGCATCCCTGATCAAGGAAACCCTATGGCAGAAGTTCATTACTAAGGGAGCGTCAGTACCACTAGTGGTAGAGGTGGTTAGCACCAACTGGCGAGACGCCTATGGGCATGAGCTCATAGGCAATGGGCATTGAGGAATATTGGATTGTCGATTATATGGCCGTCAGCATCTCGGACGAGCACAGCCTCCCACAATAACGCTCTGCCAGCTATCGGGTGAGGATTATCACATCCAGCAGTTTCGCGATAATGACAGAATCACGTCTAAGGTTTTCCAGAGATTCAGTTGTATGCTCAGACCATTTTTAATGATGAAAAGCTAACGTGAGCCCGCAGGAAAAGGAATCGCGTACTCTTAGGCACAACACATGCAGCGCCTAATGTAAGTTGCACAGCACCTTTGCTCCAATGACTTTTTAGCGACGTGATGCAGATAGCGGTGTTGAGATTAGAAATACTATTTGTGAATATATTCTAAATTTTCTAGAGTCTGGAATTTTGGAGTGATTATTCTGAATAAATTTATCTAAATTGCTTATTTGGGTATATAGGTGGAAAAAAGTCCATCTATATCGCTTATTTGGGTGATTAGACAGACGAAATTCCACCTATATGCCCGTATGGATGGATTAGGTAGA
>JBCBOC010000588.1:0-3278 GCA_039821475.1 Cyanobacteria bacterium J06632_22
CACAGCCAACCCCAAGTTCTGGCGGTGATGGACTACAGCGAATCAAACCTACAAAAAGCGGAGCTGTTGCATGCGCTGAAGCGTCAGTCGGGTAAAGCAGCGGTTGAGTTGCTCACTGCTTTCCGGCGTCACCCCATCACTAATCTGGCTCATTTCCCAGGCGCAGTGCTGGTCGCGGTAGGTCTCCCATAGTGCTTGGTGGCCGGGTAAGGCAGCCAGCTCGCGGGGCGAAGACCCGACAACGGCCGACTCGTAGGCCGCTTCGAGCTGCGGCAACAGGGTGAAGTAATCGGGAAAGGGGGCATCTTCGGGCTGCCATTGGGTCAAGGCCACGGTGCGCTCGTTATTGCGGGTAGCTCGGCAGCTATACAGCGTCAGCGGATAGATGCTGCCCCCTCGATAGCGCTCACTTCTTAGGGCGCAGTAGGTGCTTTCAAAGGCTTGCCAAGACGCCTCTGCCGTGGCTAAAGCCTCCTGCTCAGGGGCTGAGAGCGTCGCCTCTAGGCTGTCGTACACCTGCCGACGCTGCGCTAGAGTGGCCTGGTCCCACTCGTAGGCACATTGATTCAAGGCCAGTTGGGTGGACTCTGGGCAAACTGGACGCTGTACACCAGGGAAGGTTTCATTGGCCCGTGCCGCACTCACAACCAACGCCAGGGGCAACAGTGAAAGGACAAAAGAAGAGAGCGAGTTAAACACTTTAAATGCCTATATTCCAAATATCTATAACAGCAGCAATCGCAGCCTATTTGAATTAGATACCCGCTCAAATCCCCAATTTCCCGATTCCCTGGCACAATAGAGGCGTTCAAATATACTTCTAAGATTTCGTGCTCTCTCCCGACCGACTGTTTCCGTTTGCCCTAGACCCTTTCCAATTGCAGGCCATCGACGCGCTGGATACAGGGAAATCCGTTGTGGTTTGTGCCCCCACCGGGTCAGGAAAAACATTAGTCGGGGAATATGCCATTCATCGGGCTTTGCATCACGACAAGCGCGTCTTTTACACCACGCCGCTCAAGGCCCTATCAAACCAAAAGTTAAGGGATTTTCGAGAGCAGTTTGGTCACGATCAGGTGGGCCTGCTAACGGGCGATACCTCCACCAACCGTGACGCGCCCATCGTGGTCATGACCACGGAAATCTTTCGCAATATGTTGTATGGCACGGCCATCGGTGAGACGGGCACATCCCTCGCGAACGTACAGGCGGTGGTGCTAGACGAATGCCACTACATGAACGACCGACAGCGGGGCACCGTTTGGGAGGAATCGATTATTTACTGCCCGCCAGAAATCCAACTGGTGGGGCTATCGGCAACGGTGGCCAATGGAGAGCAACTGACCGATTGGATCGACGAGATTCACAACGATGCCGAGCTGGTCTACTCCGACTATCGTCCGGTGCCGCTGAACTTTCACTTTTGTACCAGTAAAGGGCTGTTTCCCCTGCTCAACGAAAACGGTACAGGCATGCACCCCCGGCTAAAGGGGCAGCGCAAGCCCCCCCGTGCCCAAAAAGGCCAGAAGAAAAAATCCCAGGTTGCTAGCATCAGCACGGTCGTGAGTCGGCTCCAGCAGGCCGAAATGCTACCGGCAATTTACTTTATCTTTAGCCGCAAGGGCTGTGACAAGTCTGTGCAGGCGGTGGCGCATCTCTCGCTGGTGACACCTGAAGAAGCCAGTGAACTGAAGCAGCGCATCGATCACTTTTTGGAGCTGAATCCAGGGGCCGGACGCACGGGGCAAGTGGAGCCGCTGTATCGCGGCATTGCCGCTCACCATGCCGGTATTTTGCCGGCCTGGAAGGGGCTGGTAGAAGAGCTGTTCCAGGCGGGGCTCATCAAGGTGGTGTTTGCCACGGAAACCCTGGCTGCGGGCATTAACATGCCTGCAAGAACAACGGTCATTGCCAGTTTGTCGAAGCGGACCGACAGTGGCCACCGGCTGCTGCACGCCTCAGAATTTTTGCAGATGGCGGGCCGGGCGGGCCGTCGGGGCATGGATGACGAAGGTCATGTGGTCACTGTAGAAAACCCCTTTGAGGGGGCTCGGGAGGCGTCGGCCCTGGCAACCTCTAAGCCAGACCCGCTGGTGAGCCAGTTTTCGCCCAGTTACGGCATGGTGCTGAACCTGCTCCAGGTCCACTCTGTGGAAGAATCCCAGGCCCTGGTAGAACGCAGCTTTGGACAATACCTCTCGACCATGCACCTGACGCCGCAGCTCCAGGCCATGAAAGATCTAGAGCGCACGATTGCGGAGGTCAGCGCGCAACTTGCCACCGTAGATACCGCGGTGATTGATGACTTTGTTAAGCAGAAAGAACGGTTAAGAGAAGAGAAACGCCTGCTCAAGATTCTGCAACAACAGGCTGAGGAGTCTCTCTCTGGTGATCTGCGGATGGCGGCCAGCTTTGCTGTGGCGGGGACAACGCTATCGCTGTTGGGACAGAACCTACCGAAGCCAGATCCGATTCCAGCACTGCTGGTCAATAAAATTCCGGGACCAGGGCAGTTTCCTTACTTAGTGTGTTTGGCACGCAGTAACCGTTGGTATGTAGTAAGCGTAAGAGAAGTGTTTGCTATTCATGGCGAGTATGAGCGGATGACTGTCGTCGATGAGATGGCTTTGCCTACAGGGCTGGGAACGAAGCCGGGCAGTACAATGCCCGGGGATGACACCACCGTAGACATTGCTGCGCTGCTGCCTGAGCTGCCCAAAATGGAGGAGCTGGCCCCCGAACTGCGAGACCAGCAGAGCCGCATTGACGATGTAGAGGAGAAAATTCGCACCCACCCTGCCAATGCCTTTGGCAAGCCCAAGACATTTATTAAAAAGCAGCAGCGATTGCAACGACTGAAGGATGAGTTGGAAGATCGTCAGAGCAAGTACGATCATCTCTCCCATCGGTATTGGGAAGAGTTCACCGATCTAATGGCCATCTTGGCGCACTTTGGGTGTCTAGAGAACAACCAGCCCACCAACTTCGGCAAAATGTGTGCAGCCATTCGAGGTGAAAATGAGCTCTGGCTCGGCATGGCATTAGCGTCGGGAGAGTTTGAACATTTGGCCCCCCATGAGCTGACCGCTGCCTGTGCGGCCATTGTCACTGATATGTCGCGCCCGGATACGTGGACCCGCTACCGGACCTCAGCTCCTGTGGAAGAAGCCTTAGAGGGGCTACGACAGATTCGTCGTGAGATTTTCCAGATGCAGCGTCGCCATGCCCGCGAACAGCAGGATACGCTGCCGGTTTATTTGGAATGGGACATGATTGCC
>JBCBOC010000504.1:0-3742 GCA_039821475.1 Cyanobacteria bacterium J06632_22
CCAGTACTGGGCACTTGAGCGCCAGGATTGTCCTAAGCGCTTGGCCCAACACGGTGCGCTGGGTTAACCCTGGAAGAAAATACGCCTATTGGGCCATTTTCTTAGAAGCAAAGTGGCGAGCGCCATAGCAGTCGAAGAGCTGGTAGATCCATTCGGCTGCGTCGAGGGGTTCCAGAAAAAGGCCTTCAGCGCCCTGAACCGTCTCTAGCAACTCGACGAACGCAATAAGCGAAATGAGAGGATAGCGAATCGTCTACGGGTATCGAACTCCAATCGAATGCCATCGGTTTCAAGGTCAACCACTATTCGCTAAGCACTATTCACTACTCACCTTTTTCAGTTTCTGCACCGCCTGGCGAAAGCCCAGCACCACCAAAATATTGGATAGGGTCAGAAAGAACTCGGCACTCCCATGGAGCCAGTCAACATTGGCCAGTTCTAAGCCATAAGCCTGCTGGGCATAAATTCCGGCTGGAATGGTGACAGCCACAAACACCAGCAAAGCGTAGAAGCCAATCAGCGCTAGGCGCGGCGTTTCGCCAGACTTGGTCAGAAACCAGAGAAAGCCCAAATAGGGAAAGAGTGAGACGGCAAACAGCGTTTCCTTAGACATAAGCCTTCTTATTTCATAGCGCCCATGGTATTTTTCCAGGTCAGCTCCTTACACAGCACCTGGAGTGCCCGCTGGTCTGGGCCTTGAAATAATTCTGCATCAATCAGTTCACTCAAGACCTGCTGGGTGAGCTGTGCCGAGAATGGCCCACCACAGCCGAGCAAATGCCCGTAGTAGCAAAACTGAGGCTGCCCATTTGCATTTTGGTGGAAGCGATGCACTGATTCTGGGGACATACAGCGTACGGGCGTGTTCACGGGCACCACAATGCGAGGAATGCCGTGTTTGCCATAGCTCCGTTTACCCTGGGTCTCCAGGCTGCCCACTAACACCACATTGAGCAGGGTACGGGTTTCTTGAATGAGATCTGGCGTAAAAAATGGGTCCGGTTCGCTGGTTAACCGGGGGCCACTGTTGAGAAAGGCCGGGTTAAACAGCTGCGAGTCGTAAATAATCCCGACCGCCCAGTGACGCTGCTCGGTGTCTAGCACCACAAACTGACCGAAACCATAGTCGTCGGGGTCGGGGGGATAGGTCACATCCGCATCCGTGTCGAGCTGCACCACATAGTCACAGTGGGAGTTCGATTTTACAACCTTGCCAAGCAGGCAGCTATCTTGCCGAGAAGCCATAGGGAACAGGGCTTAAGTACGCGTGTTCGCCCCAATCATAGTGCACAACTGCGGCAATGCCGCTGCTGCACCCACAAAGATCCATAAATGTAGGAGCTAGACAAATAAAGCCATAAAAATAGGGGCACAACACCGTTGCACCCCTATTAAAAGCATTTCAACAAAGCATTTCAACTCAGTCGAGTGGTTTGTCGAGCGATTTACTGTGCCATCGACTGAATCACGTAATCAAAGTAAGGCTCAGCGGCTGCGGCCTCTTCCTCAGACAACAGGCCCAGAGACGCCGCCTTGAGGCAACGGATGGCATCTACCATGCCGGGCACAGGCACATCTAGGGCGTTATACATTTCGCGAACGCCCACCAGACCAATGGCCTCGATGGAGTCCTTGTCACCCTCAATCAATCCGTAGGTGATCAGGCGTAGGTACCAACCGTAGTCCCGCAGGCACAGGGCTCGCTGCTTTTGGCCGTAGGCATTACCACCGGGGGAAATGTAGTCGGGGTGGATTTTCCACAGTGCCTTGCTGGCCTGGTCTACGATCTTTTTCTCATTTTCGGCCAGGGTTTCGGCGATTTGCAGCCGCATCGACCCTGTCTTCAGAAAGTCTTTGATGTTTCTGAGTTCGCCGCTAGTGGGGTAGCGCAACTCATCATCTGCGTTCAGAATTACTTGGCTTACGACTGACATAGCTTATGGATTGGCGGTTGTTCGTCTTAGTACAGCTTACTCACTCACGGTTCGGCAGCAAAGCTAAAACCGCAGAGTTAAGCATTCTGTTACATTCCTCTATTCAAATAATAACGGGTCTTTCGCTGTTTTGCTGAGAAGGAATGTTAAGCAATGTTGCGAAGGCTGTGGGGGTGTCCCAGCTGACGACTTGGGTTAGGCAGGATACCGTTTCAGCAAAATGGCGCAAAGACCACTGCATTAGGGTAAAACCCACACAGCTGCCGCATCAGTGCTGACTAAACTGACCAAAGTTTCTGTCGTAGGTGAGGTGACGGATGCTGCCCAGTCAGAGACAGAGGTCAACACGGGGACTTGTGAGCAAATCAGTCTTAAAATAAGCAAAATATCAAGTTCATTCAACACAGCGACGAACCAACCGCTATGGCTGTGGCCATCACTCTACAGTTTTCTGACTGACTCTATCCGCGGTTGACTCTATCCGTGACTGGTTAATGCTGCCTAAGCCACTCAGCAGTCTTTAGAGGTTGTTGCAAGCGTGCGGGGTGAAGTATCTACTCTTTCCTCTCTGCCACCCTCAGCTTTGCCGATCGCGCTTTGGGATTCTCTCTTTTCTCTACCTCATCCGCTACAATCGGTTTTTTCGTAATTACCTTCAACCGATCATCTCCCCGCTGCTGATGCTTGACAATACGGTCTTCTAAACTGTGAAAGCTAATCACCACCAGTCTGCCCCCCGGGTTGAGCCAGTCTGGACTGCGGGCCAAAAACTGTTCTAATACCGTTAACTCTTGATTCACCGCAATGCGCAAGGCCTGGAAGGTACGAGTCGCCGGGTGGATGCGGCCATGGCGATACTTGCCAGGAACAGTGCTGGCAATCGTTTCGGCCAGTTCTGTCGTGGTGTTAAACGGGCGCCTTTCCACAATGCGGCGGGCAATCCGGCGAGACAGGCGCTCTTCGCCGTAGGTGTAGATCGTATCGGCCAGGTCCTTCTCGCCCCAGTGGTTAATAATGTCCGCCGCAGTCAGGTCCCCGTCGGGGTTCATGCGCATGTCCAGCGGAGCGGTGTGGCGAAAGCTAAAGCCGCGCTCGGGCGTGTCGAGCTGGGGGGAGCTGACTCCCAGGTCCGCCAAAATGCCGTCGAACTGTTGGTCAGCTGGGTCGTACTCAGCAAAGTTACCCTGCCAGGTGCTCACCTGCCCTGCAAACGAGGATAAGGTCTGCTGGGCTGCGACAAGGGCGGCTGGGTCTTGGTCAATGCCCACCAGTTGCACATCAGCCGCGGCCGCTAAAATGAGGCGGCTGTGCCCCCCACCGCCTAGGGTGGCATCGAGGTAGCGTCCCCCCGCCTGGACCTGTAAGCCCGACAGAACGGCCTCTGGCAATACCGAAACGTGTTGAAAAGCGGCGCCCTCGGTGGCGGGTGGTGTCGCGTCGGTTGGATCGCCCCATTCACTCATGACTCGTCCACCATCACAGCAGAAACGGCTGTTTAATTGTGGGGGCTGCGAGACCGGCTGTAAAGTAATGCGCCTTCAACGGTGGCAACGCCTCGGGCCTGCTGCTTCGAGACGACGAATAGGTTGGTGCGCTCGGGTAGGTCGAGGGCCGTTTGGAGACGGTTTTGGAGGCGGGGGTCGCTGCCGCTATCGAGGCTGTACCAGCGGATGCGGCGTACGACCACGAGGCAGTAACAGGGGTGCTCCGGGAAAACCTGCACCTGTTTCTCGACGAGGTAGGCTGTCTCGACGTCTTTAAAGCGGGCCAGCTGCTGACACAGTTTTTGGCGTTCGGTAGGGGGCAGG
>JBCBOC010000507.1:0-3735 GCA_039821475.1 Cyanobacteria bacterium J06632_22
ATGATGTGGGTGACAATATCGGATTAGCCCAAAATATGGCTACAGAAGGGGGCAAGATTTATCTGGTGCCCGCCAGCGTCAAACCCGATAATATTGCCCGTATCCTGCGGGATGGTTACGACGTGCGGCTGATGAATGACGGCTTTCGCAAACTTGTCAAAGCCCTACAGCTCGATTATCTCTTTATCGATACCCATCCCGGCCTATCAAAAGAGACTTTTTTATCAATTGCCATTTCCCACATCCTGATTTTGCTGTTAAGGCCTGATAAGCAAGATTATCAGGGCACTGCTGTCACCATGGATGTGGCGAAGCAACTCAAGGTTCGCCAACTCTTACTTGCCATCAATAAGGTTTATAGTCGCCTTGACCCAGACGCTCTCCAACAAAAAGTCGAAGAGACCTACGGAGAGACTGTAGCCGGCGTCTTTCCCCTGTCCGAAGACATGGTGCAGTTGGCCAGCGAGGGCGTGTTTTGTGTCCGCTATCCTGATCATCCCATCAGTCAGGAGTTCCAAAAAGTCGCTCACCACATAGAGAGGGGATAGCCCTATGGCAGATTTTGGATCCATGTCAGATACGGGCAAGGGCAACAACAGTGATCTGCGGTCCCTCGCCGATACTATCACCGCGATTACCTCTCCCTTCCGCAACTACCTGAGCGACCTCCATGACCACTACCGTGGGCTCAGTGACGGGACGGTCGCAGACTATATTCCAGAGTTGGCCGAGGCAGATCCCAACTGGTTTGGGATTTGTGTGGTCACCGTAGATGGTCAGATGTTCGATGTGGGAGATTGCGATCAGCTCTTCACTATTCAGTCGATGTCAAAGGCCCTGACCTTTGGCCTAGCGCTCGAAGACCATGGTCGAGATTACGTCATGGGAAAAGTTGGCAATGAACCCACCGGTGAAGCGTTTAACTCGATTGTGCTAGATGAAGCCACCAATCGACCCTACAATCCCATGGTGAATGCCGGAGCCATCGCGACTACTGATCTAATCAAGGGCAATGACGGGACCCACCGGCTAAAGCGCATTCTAGACATGTTCGAGCGCTACACGGGCCGCATCCACGATATTTACATGCCGGTGTTTCTATCGGAGAAGTCGACAGGGTATCGCAACCGTGCGATCGCATACTTAATGCTCAACTTTGGGATGGTCGGTCCACGCATTGACGAAACCCTGGACCTCTACTTCCAGCAATGCTCTATCTTGGTCAACGCCAAAGACATTGCCATGATCGCCGCCACCCTGGCCAATGGCGGCATTAACCCCGTCACTCATGTTCGGGCCCTAGACGAGCACTACGTTCAGGATGTCATTAGCGTCATGCTGAGCTGCGGCATGTACGATGCCTCGGGCGACTGGGCCTATCGGGTCGGCATTCCCGCGAAGAGTGGCGTCGGTGGCGGCATTTTGGCCGCCGTACCCGGCAAGCTGGGCATTGGCACCTTCTCCCCACCGCTGGACGCCAAGGGAAACAGCGTCCGCGGCGTCAAAGTTTGCGAGGACCTCTCCAAAGATTTTGGATTACACCTCTTTAATGTCGCCACGCCAAAACATCGCTTAGAAGACTGGACCGCGGGTAGAGCCGACCCCGATGACTGGTAAATCCGATGACGGGTAAAAAAGCTATATAATCCCTGCGTCCCCCACAGACACCCGCCGTGATTGCCATTTACCCCGGCAGCTTTGATCCCGTTACGCTAGGTCATCTCGACATTATCACCCGCAGCAGCCAGCTCTACGATCGGGTGATCGTTGTCGTCTCTCGAAATCCGGGTAAAAATCCATTATTTACCGTCGAGCAACGGATGGAGCAGATTGCAACGGCCATTGCTCACCTGCCCAATGTTGGCGTTGACAACTTTAATGGGCTCACCGTCAACTACGCCCACCAGCAAAACGCTAAAGTTTTAATTCGAGGTTTGCGGGTCCTCTCAGACTTCGAAAAGGAGCTACAAATGGCTCATACCAACAAAACCCTAGCCGATGACATCGAAACCGTCTTCCTAGCCACTTCTACGGAGTATGGCTTTTTAAGCAGTAGTCTGGTAAAAGAGATTGCAAGGTTTGGAGGAGCAAT
This sequence comes from Cyanobacteria bacterium J06632_22, assembly GCA_039821475.1. Lineage (GTDB taxonomy): Bacteria > Cyanobacteriota > Cyanobacteriia > Phormidesmidales > Phormidesmidaceae > CAWUKV01. The sequence continues at coordinate 2,093 of JBCBOC010000507.1, forward strand.
CACTCACCTTGTGCCCGAACACGTCGCGCGCGATATTGAACAATGCTACGGCAAGACCCCCCACTGAACGATCCTCAACGGAATGGGCCCCAAGGTAATGGCCCCCAGCGTAACGGTCAGGCCGTACCGCCACAAGACTTGCAGGCTAGCGGTGGCGACGTGCTTTATGAAGAAGCCGCAAGCCAGCCCACAGAGCGGTTCGACATCCAAGAAGCCCTCAACCAGATCGAAGAAATCATCCTAGATAGCCCGCGCCTCCCCCTGGTAGGCCGCACCATGGTCAATGAGGACGACCTTCTCGATCAGCTCGATAACGTCCGCCTTAACCTGCCACCTGCCTTCCAGCAGTCCGTGCAGCTGCTCAAGCAGCGGGATGACATCCTCACTGAAGCTGAGCAATACGCCCAGGATATTGTCGCCACCGCAGAGAAGCAGGCAGCGGCCATTCTGAACGATATGACGATTATCCGCCAGGCCGAACAGCAGGCCCAGCAACTGCGTCAGCAAACCGAGCAGGAATGCGCCACGCTACGCAACCAAACCCTCGACGAAATTGAGCAGCTCCAGCAACAGGCTCGTCAAGAATGGGAAGACACGCGGGCCAGGGCGATTGCCGAATGCGAAAACATTCAGCGTGATGCCGATGCCTATGCCGAGCAGGTGCTGCAGCGCATGGAAAGCCAGTTCAGTGAGATGCTAAATGTTCTCAGCAATGGACGTCAGCAGCTAACCGACCGCCGAGCCGCTATCGATGCCGAAGCGAGCAGCACTCGTCCCGCCATTCCAGGTCGCCCCGCTGCGCAGCCCCCATCAGGCCCGGTCAGCGGCACACCCATGGGTGGCACACAGCAGCGCCCAATTCAACCCATCCAACCATCCCGAAACCCACAAGAGCGCCCCCCCGAGCGGCCTTCTCGACGCAGCCGACGAGATATGAGGTAGGGCCTGAGCAATGATTGGCTACCTTAAAGGCACGCTGGTCGATCGTCAAAAGCTGACAAACGGGCGCATTATCCTGACCATAGATGTCCAGCAGGTCGGTTACGAACTGCAAATCACCAGCCGAGCCCTGGGCAACCTCCCGCCCGTCGGTGAACCGGTGCAGATCTTTACCCACCTGCAAACCCGTGACGATCAGTCGGTGCTCTACGGCTTTGAGTCTCGCGCCGAGCGGGACGTCTTTCGTCTGGCCATTAGCGTCAGCGGCATTGGCCCACAAATGGGCATGGGCCTACTGGATACCCTGTCGCTCAATGACTTTGTCCAGGCGGTCGTGTCAGAGAATGCACGGGTCTTGTCCCGTGCCCCCGGCGTCGGCAAGAAAACAGCCGAGCGGGTCATTCTCGAACTCAAAACGAAGCTGGCAGAATGGCGGCAGCAGTCAGGCCTGATTACTACACCCACAGGTGGTCCGGCAACGGTGGTTCAGGAAGATGTAGAGATGACGCTCCTCGCCTTGGGCTACTCCAATCGTGAGATCACCCAGGCCCTTCAGGCCGTGGGTCAAAATACCACCCTGAGTAAGTCAGCCGATACTGAAGCGTGGATTAGAGATGCGATCGCATGGCTCAGCAAGTAGTTGATAGCGTTGCTGACTCGCCTTTACGCGCTGCATGCCGACACTCGCTCACTAGAGCCGTCAC
>JBCBOC010000788.1:0-2049 GCA_039821475.1 Cyanobacteria bacterium J06632_22
CCCTCGGTAATATCCATATACACCCAGTAGTCTTCGTCCACCGCACCGCTGTAGGACACCACTTTAATATTGCCAATGCCGCCGCTCACGTTCTGCGGGGCCACCTGGGCTAGGGCCTTCATCAGCGTGTCAGCCACAATATTGCCAGGGCAACAGCGGGCAATCACCGGGGCCGGATAAATCGGGTTGGCCAAACACCCCTTGGGCGCAACAATATGAATCGGGCGCGTCAGGCCAGAGTTTTGGGGCACGTATTCCATTAGGGCCGTGTCCAGCAACACCGACCGCAGGGTAACAAAAATAGCAATATCCACGGTGCCCACAAAGGGCATATTGATGGGGCGATCGTCCACCTGAGGCGCTGTACCCGTTAGGTCAATGGTCATGTCGCTGCCGTCAATAGTGACGGTCACGGCAATTTTTAAGTCTTTTTTGCTGGGGTCCGGGTCATCTAAAAAGCCATCAATAAAGCCCTCGGCCTGGTAAGTGCCATCGGGCAGCTTTTCCACCGCCTGACGAATCATCCGCTCAGAATAGTTCATCAGCACTTCGCTGGCCGCCAATACCGTATCCAGCCCATAGTGGTTTACCAGCTCTAAAAACCGTTGTTCCCCCACCCGACAGGCCGCCACCTGGGCTTCGATATCGCCCACCACTACCTGGGCACTGCGAATGTTCTGCCGCAGCATGCGCCACACCTGACGATTTTTGACGCCCTTTTCATAGATTTTGACCGCCTTAAACTGCAGCCCCTCAGCAAAGGCATCCACCGCATCCACAATGCCGCAGCTCCCCGGAGAAGACGAGCCAATGTCCAGGTGGTGGGCCGTGGTAAAGGAATAGCCAATCAGCGTTTCCCCCTGAAAAATGGGAATGCCAATGCCAATATCTGGCCCGTGGGAGGCACCATAGTAGGCGTGATTGTGCAAAATCACATCGCCGGGATAAAATTCTTCGCCGTCTTCTTCCATGGCTTTGAGAACGCCCCGCATATAGCCCGGAATCGGTCCCAGCTGTAGGGGCGTACTGTAGGCACATTCTGCCAACTGCTGGCAGTCAGCATCCAGAATGGCCGCACCAAAGTCTTCTGATTCTCGAATAATGCTGGAGTAGGACATGCGGGCCAACTTATGGCCCATTTCCAGGGCAATGCCGTTGAGGGCCCCGGCTATCACCTGGGCAGTAACGGGGTCGATTTTGGGAAGCTGTCGGGGAGTCGCGACGGTCATGGGAGAGAAAGGGGAGAAGGGGGGAAGGGAAACAGGAGAACGGGGAGACTCTTTTAGGCCGGGCTTTGGGCGGTGGCCATTTCTAGGGCTTTGTCCACCGGGGCATCGTCAGCGACACGAATGACAAGATTGCCGTTGGGCTCTACCGTGGTGCGGCTGTGGGGCGGCAACAGAATTGTCGAGTCCTTTTGAAAAATTACGCCGGGGCCTTCGATGGTGGCGCCGACCGGCAACCGATCGCGATCAAAAAACTGGGTGGAGTACTTTTCGAGCTGACCCTTGACCCGAAAATAGGTAACGGCGGTTTTGAGCCAGGCGTCTTGCAAATCTCCGGCGGTCGGGGCCGGAAAGTCCGACAGCTTAGGCATGGGGCCAGTCCCCGTCACCCTCAGGGTAACCAGCTCCACCGGGTTCTCCGGAAAGGCATGGCCATATTCGGCAGTGTGCAAATCGTGGAACTGTTGCCACACCGTTTGCAGCGCAGCGTCATCGAGCAGGCCACCCGGCACCTGGGCCCGCAGCTCATAACCCTGACCCACATAGCGACAGTCCGCAAACCGTTGTAGAGTCATGTCGGCATCACTAAAGCCATCGTCCCGTAGCTGTGTTTTCACCTGGTCTTCTAAGGCCTGCAAATCGGCATTGAGCTTGACCAAATTAGGCTCGGTGCTGAGGGTAAACTCGTTTTGAATCAGGTCATGTTTCAGATCGGTGGTCAGCAGCCCCATTGCCGAGGTAATGCCCGGATAGCGGGGGACAATCACCTCTGGAATGCCAAGAGACAGCGCCACTTCCGCCGCGTGCAGCGGCCCGGCACCTC
>JBCBOC010000368.1:0-4820 GCA_039821475.1 Cyanobacteria bacterium J06632_22
GCATGAGCTGGCGACGGGGTTTGCGCTGATTGCGGCGAGTACGGACCAGCAGTCAGCCTATGAGCTGGGGGGGCTGGGGCATGGTCTGCTGAGCTATTACCTGTTGCAGGGGTTGGCGGGTCAGGCGGAGAAGGAGACTTCGCAATTGGTGACGGTGAAGTCGTTGCAGGAGTACGTGCTGAATGAGCTAAAGAAAAAGTCGGTGGCGGTTGGGTTTCAGCAAGCGCCGATGGGGCGGGCGGATGGCAACCTGGGGGATATGATTTTGGTGGATTGGCGGGGTGGGGCGCGGCCGAAATTGGCGGACAGTCCGGCAGATACCGCTGACGCAGGTAGTGTGCGAGATAGACAGACGGGGGCTCAGACACAAAAGCCCACCAGTCTGGCAACCCAGCTGAAGATTGAGCGGCTACAAGCGCAAAAGCAATACAAGCTGGAGCAGTATAAACGAGAAGAAGCGCAATTAGCGGGCGCCGTTGGAGAGGCCGAGGTTGTAATAGAACAAAGGCTTGATCGCCTGCTGCAGGAGATTGAGCGCTTGGAACAAGAGATTGAGGAGGCCTTACATGGCTAGTCCCTCAGACCCTCGACGGCTAAAACTAGAGCGCTTACAAGAGCAGCATTGTGATGTTAAAGCCGCTTACGATCGCGAAAGAAGCCAGCTTAAAGGTCAAGTTGGTGCTGCCGAAACTCAGATAGAACAGAAGCTTGAACCGCTTGTAGAGAGACTAACCGAGCTAGCACAACAGATCAGTGATGTAGAAAAATCTCTGGAGGATTGTCGTCTCAGTGATCTAGCCGATTGTTTAGAAACGGCTTTTGAAAATGACCCAGAAACGATCAAACAGATCTTTCGCCAGGCTCTGCCTCAAGGCGCACTCTGGTGTAAGAATCAAAATCCTGCCTCAGCAAAAGAGCTGGTCACCATACTAAGCAAAATTACCCTAGTGGAGCAGCCACCGTATCCACCGTTATTGGTATTTGCTGGGTACCTACTACTGGCGCAAGCGTTATCGATACCGGGTTTACAAGATTGGCTACAGGAGTCAGTCGAGCCCATTCAGGGGGGCAGGGTTGACGACCTGCTCAACACACTCTCTACCCAACAGCAGACGCAACAACCAAGCTCGTGCCTGCTCGTCAGGGTACGCCCCGTGGCTCAATCCGATAGTCCAAGCTATCGTTTAACTGGCCTTTATATCGAAGATGTTGAGGCCTACCAAGATAGCCACGCAACGGGTAGCCCCTATTCACTCCCGAACGATACGGAGGAAAAACCCGTCACGTTTACCAAAGCTCAGTTTGATACTAAACTGCGAGCCTTGATTGAGATCGTCTTGGATGATGATCGAGATTTGCCCGATGCGTTGCACCTCTTTTTACCGCCAGAGTTAATGCATCAGCCCATCGATCAGTGGATTAGCGCCCCCGATATTGATGCTGAAAGAACCTTTGCCCTAGAGCATGAGGGACAAATTTATCTGCGCTGTGAAGGGCGATTGGGTAATCGTCGAGTCCAGAAAAAGTGGAAAGATCGCTGGGGGTTGCACAATCAGGGGCAGGTTAACCCGACGCGAGCCTTTTTACCCGCTGATGAACAAAATTTGACCGCAGCAGAAGCTCAGTTTAAGCGTTCGCGTGAGACTTTTGGTCTCAAACTCACGTGCCCTCCCAAACGATTAGAAGGAGCCATCACCGGCAAAAGCATCTTTAAGTGGCTGGCGAACGTGCCGATTCCGGCAGTGCTGTGGCTGCGCCAACCTCACCCAACGGCCTCCTGCGAGGACTGCTTAAATGAAGTGCTCAATTGTGAGCAATTAGAAGACATTCCCGGCAAAGTCGCTGACAGACGCTTATTAGTCGAGCCAGATCATCTAGGCCAGCATGTGTCTATCCTATGGGACAATCCATACTTGACACCGCCGTAGTAGAGACCATGCAGTGCTAGTTGCTCGATACATCTCAAGATCTTGAAAAGGTTCCTTACGATTTAACTTGTTAAAGCATGTCGGAAGACTCTCCTAGACCGGTTCCAGAGTGGCACATCTTTAAAGGTGACGGTGAGGTCAATGGCGACTGGTCACTGCCACAGCCGCCGAGCTGGCGACCCTTTGGCCAACCGATGGCCGCCGGGGTCAACCGCCGCAAACAGCGGGCCGACACCTTTCAGATGCAGCCCGAGCAAATTGACATGGTCAATGCGGCGCTGTACCTGCGTCGTCCGCTGCTGATTACCGGCAAGCCGGGCACCGGCAAGTCGTCGCTCGCCTATAAAGTGGCGAAGGAGCTGGCGTTGGGAGAGGTGCTGTACTGGCCCATTACCACCCGCACCACCCTAAAAAATGGTCTGTACCGCTACGATGCCATTGGCCGCTTGCAAGAGACCGAACAGGCCCTAAAGTCTCAACCGGTGCAAGAGGGGGCCACACCAGCGGCCCAAGCCTCAGACGCCATCGGCAAATACATTACCCTGGGGCCGCTAGGTACTGCCCTGCTACCGTCTGAGAAGCCTCGGGTGCTGTTGATTGACGAAATCGACAAAAGCGACATTGACCTGCCCAATGATCTGTTGTCAATTTTTGAAGAGGGCTGGTTCGAAATCCCGGAGCTAGAGCGCATTAAAGAGGATAACCCTGACGTCACCGTTAGAACGGCCTACACCGATGAGACGGAGGCAGTGACTTGGCTCGCCTCGACCTATAGCGTTCCGCAGGGGCGGGTGAGCTGCCAGGCCTTTCCTCTGGTGATTTTGACCAGCAACGGCGAGCGCGACTTTCCACCGGCATTTTTGCGGCGCTGCCTGCGCCTGCGCATGCCCCTACCCGATGAAACCATGCTGGGCAAGATCGTCGATGCCCACCTCAATGCCGAATTTGAAACGCTCAGAAATACAGAGGGTGAGGCCATTGCCCAAGCCCGCAAGGCTGCTGCTGAAGCCGAGCGGAATACGTTGATTACGACCTTTTTAGAAAAGCGCCAAGGCAACGACCTATCCACCGATCAGCTGCTCAATGCCATCTTTATGGTGACCCGAGACCGTGCGCCAGTAGGCAGCAATCGAGAGAAGCTAGTCAATGCCTTGCTCAGGCCCCTCTCTAGTGCAGAGGACCTGTTAGACGATGATGTACTAGAAGACAACTTGCCAGAAGACGGTCTGGAAAATTAGGCATGATCGAGCGTCTGATTGACCGGCTACAGCAGGCGGGGCTAACGCTGACCTACGAAGAGATTGCCGATGCCCTGTGGCTCGCGGAGCGGATTGACGCCCCGGCGACCCCAGATCTAGCGGCACAACCTAAAAGAGATGACGATCCATCGCGGGTGACGCTAGGCCCCATTGAACCGGGCCCCCAAGACACCGCCCCCCAAGACATCGACGGCATGCCGCTGTTTGCGGCAGACGCCATCGGTACGACACCCGACGAAGCAGGCGAAGCAGAAACAGCTGAACCCGCAGGATTACCCCTCAGCGTCCCTGCCGCCAGCGCCCTGCCCAACGCCATTGACTTAAGCCGTGCCCTGCGCGACCTGATGCGCAAGGTGCCGTCGCAGACTCGGTTTGAACTAGACGAAGCCGCCACCGTTGACCAGATTGCCATTCAGCGGGTCCGCTACCCGGTGGTGAAACCCGAGCTAGAGCGCTGGCTTGATCTAGAGCTGGTGATCGAAGAATCGGACACCAGCTTTATCTGGCGCAAAACCGTTGAAGCCTTTCGTAAAAAAGTCCTAGAAAAGCTGGGCGCATTTCGTACGCTACGCACCTGGCGGCTACAGGCTGACGATCGGGGCCAGCTACAACTTTGGCCCTACTTACCCGATAAAATACCCACCCCCGGCCAACCCCACCAAGCCCTCAAGCCTCGCAGCCCTAAAGCGCTGCAGGCCTCGGAGCGGCGACTGATTGTGCTGGTGAGCGACTGCCGGTCGTCACTGTGGCAGCAGCGGCCCCAGGCTCGCCGGGCTAATGCTAAAGAAAAGCCCACTTGGGTGCTCTACGACTGGCTACAGCAGTGGGCTGCCAAGGGACCAACGGCTGTGCTGCAGGTGCTGCCCGAACGCCTGTGGGAAAAAACCGAACTGGGGTACGGCGACCCGGTACAGTTTAGTGCCCGGCTGCCGGGGGTGACCAACACGCACCTGGTTACCGATGAGATGACGGCATGGGTCTCTGACGAACCGGCCCCCCATCGTGCCAGGCCCTTGCCCCTGCCGGTGATTACGCTAGATGCGAAACCGCTAAAGCGGTGGGCTCAGGTGGTGGCGGGTGTGGGCAACACCCGCACCCCCGGCTACTGGTTTGACGTGGGGCTGCTGCATCAGTACCCCTCAGACAGTGATGAGGACAGCGCATCACGCTCTGTGGAAGCCCGGGTAAATCGCTTTTTTGCCTCGGCCTCGCCCACGGCCCAGTCGCTGGCAAGGCTGATGGCCGCTGCCCCCGTCAGCCTGTCGGTGGTGTACCTCATTCGTGAGACGATGCTGCCCCAGGCCAAGCCGGTGCACATTGCCGAGGTGTTTATCAGCGACTTGCTGCACCCGACCGGGCGCAGCACCGCCACAGGGGAACCAATCTATGACTTTTATACTGGGGTGCGAGAGCGCATTGTACAGCTGTCAGACCCAGATTTGACGCTACAGGTATTCGCTCGCCTAACGGACAAAATTGGAGAAGAGATCGGTGACGCTATCAACAGCTTTGATGCGCTGTTGGCCCCTAAACCAGAGTGGTTGACGGCTAGCGATGCCGTAGCGCCCTTTGCGGCGGTGACCAGTCAGGTGCTGAGGGTGTTGGGGGGCGACTATGCGGCCCTGCTGGAGAC
>JBCBOC010000296.1:0-5500 GCA_039821475.1 Cyanobacteria bacterium J06632_22
GTCTTCAGCAATAATACTGAGCAATTTAAGTGTTGCTTAGATGAGTGTGGTTGAAATTACTAAAGCAGTTTTTATAAGCATCGAATAAAGTTTGGTTCTTCGCCCAAAGTGAAGTAGAAGTACTTTCTAAATGGAAGTACTGTCTAAATGGGTTCAATCGGCCTGTTCGTTGGCGAGGAAATGTTGCTCCTGCTTCACGATTGCTCTGGGTTGTTCTACGTTTTCTAGACCTGATTCTGAATGGTTACTTGTTCTTTGTCCTTTAACCTGCCGCTTAGGGTGTTAACGATTGAGTCGGTTTCTCGGCCGCTAAGTGCTTTGGTCGATGCTTTGACTCGTCGGGGATATCGGGTCGAACACCAAAGCCTGTTGGAGATTGGTCTATCTGAGGTTGAAGCTACCTTGCCGGACCTGCTGCTGATTGATTTGCAATCTGTGGGTAGTCGCGGGTATGAGCTCTGCCGACAGCTGCGGCAAGTGCCGGCCCTGCAGGACATCACTGTTTGTATGGTGGGCAGTGCCCTGTCTCGGGTGCAGTCGGTCTTGGCGCTCCGGAGTGGTGCCAATGACTATTTATGTGTGCCGTTGCAAATAGAAGAGTGTTTGCTCCGGGTTGAGCGTCAACTGCAAGTGAGTCAATGTGTGCGTGCGTTGCGATCGCAAAATGCTGATATGGCCCATCAGCTGCAATACCAGGCCCGTCAGCTGCGCCAGTATGCGTCTTTGCAAACGACGCTAGCCCAGAAGAATCGCCAGCTAGAGCAGTTAGCTTACCTGGACGGGTTGACGGGGGTGGCAAACCGCTTAAGTTTTACGCAAAAGCTGGATGAAACCTGGTCGATTATGGCCCGCACGCGGCAGCCGCTCAGTTTGATTCTGTGTGATGTAGATCATTTCAAGGGGTATAACGATACCTATGGTCACCTGGAGGGGGACCGCTGCCTACAGATGATTGGCGAGGTCCTAACGCAGGTGGCGCGACGTCGATCGGATTGGGTAGCGCGCTATGGCGGCGAAGAGTTTGTCGTGCTCCTACCGGCGACAGACGCTGAAGGGGCTCAGCAGGTTGCCCAGCAGATTCAGCGGCAGCTTGCCCAGCGGCAATGGCCCCACAGTGCCAACACGGCCAGTCCCTACGTCAGTATGAGCATTGGGGTGAGCAGCCTTTATCCCCGGGCGACGCTGTCTACGGATGTGCTGATCCGCATGGCGGATGAGGCGCTGTATGCGGCTAAATTGCAAGGTCGCAATCGAATTTTAACGGCGAATTCAGCCTACTTGCAGCAGCCTGAAGGTCTGAGTCTTTCTGGGTCAGTGTCCTCTGAGGCGGACCCTCAGCCGATTGAGGCCGAATCTCAATGGGGTGAGGCGTTGCCTGAATCGGGCGAGGCTTTGGTGAAATCCATGTATCAGCAACTGCCGCCTACCGCAGACACCGGCGTGCTGCGGGTGGGGTCTTAAGGGTTGGGGGGCGACGGCGGGCCACTGCCTCCAAACTCAGTACTTGAGCATCAGAGATGTCCTAAAAAAGTGACGGTAGCTGTATATTCGGGTGAGCGTCAGCAAGGGGGGCGGGTTGCTATGCCTAAATTTTGAGGTGAGGACGGTCGGCGCGATGTTCAGAGATCTGTCGCGGGCCTCTTCTCTGAAACCCAATCGCCCACTAGACTATAGGCAATTGCAGGCAATTCAGGCCGGGATGAACCGCATTGACCAATACCGACCCCTCCGCAACCGCCAACCGGGCGCAGACCATTTCTCGTAAAGAGCTGCGGGAACTGGTGCGATCGCAGCTCCAGGCGCTGCTTGAACAGGAAAACTTGCAAGGGGCCAAGGCGCTATTGGTCCCGGTGCAGCCTGCCGACATTGCCGAAGCCATTGAAGGGTTGCCCGAAGCCATGCAAGCGCTGGCCTTTCGCCTGCTGTCTAAGGCGGAGGCCATTGAAGTTTACGAAAACCTCGATTCCAGCGTGCAGCAAGCACTGATTGAGGACTTCAAGCGCCAGGATGTCATCGATATCGTCGATAAGATGTCGCCGGATGATCGGGCCAGATTATTTGACGAACTGCCTGCTAAAGTCGTGCGCCGCCTGCTTCAACAGCTCAGTGCCCAAGAACGTGAGAGTACGGCGTTGCTGCTGGGGTATGAGGCCGGGACCGCTGGCCGGGTGATGACCCCCGAATACGTCTCAATTAAAGAAAACTGGACGATTACTCGGACGTTGGAGAGTATTCGTCGGCTAGCCACCGTCAGTGAAACGGTGTACTACCTATTTGTGACCGATAGCGCTCGGCGGCTGACGGGCATCTTGTCGCTGCGGACCTTAGTTATTGGCCAGCCGGACCAAACGATTGGTGAACTGATGACCCGCGAAGTGGTCTCCGTCAAGACGGATGACGATCAAGAGGAGGTCGCCCGCCTGATCCAGCGCTATGACTTTTTGGCGGTACCCGTTGTAGACACTGAAAATCGGCTGGTGGGTATTATCACGGTCGATGACGTGATTGACATCCTTGAAGAAGAGACGACGAAGGATATTTATGCCTTAGGTGGCGTTCAGTCCGGGGGCGATAACTACTTTCAAACGAACTTGCTGACAGTGGCTCGCAAGCGTGTGGTGTGGCTGTCGGTGCTACTGCTGACGAATACGGTGACCACGGCGGTGATTCGCAGTCAGGAGGACATCATTCAGCAGGTGGCGGTTTTGGCGGCGTTCATTCCCCTGCTCATTGGTACCGGGGGGAATGTCGGGGCCCAATCCTCGACGGTGGTCATTCGCGGCTTGAATACCGACGAACTGCCCATTCGCAATGCTTTTAAGGTGATTCAGCGGGAGGCCATTGCGGGGGCTTTTTTAGGGCTGATGCTGGGCGTTGCCGTGACGCTATGGGCCTTTGTGCTTCAGGGAGATTGGGGGGTGTCGGTGATTGTCGGCGTCAGTCTGTGGGGCATTTCGATTTTGGCCTCCAGCGCTGGGGCCGCTTTGCCGTTTCTCTTTCAGCGGGTAGGCTTTGATCCCGCATTGATGTCTGCACCGTTTATTACTACGGTTGTGGACGTCTTTGGGGTGTTGATTTACCTGACGCTCGCAAGACACATTTTGGGGCTGTAGAATTTCGCGGCTCGAATCTCGGGCCTCTCGGGCCTAAAATTTCGGGGCTACAGATGGGTAGCGGTCGCCTCAACTGCTACCAAATTGTTAACCTGAATACTTAAATAACCTAAGATAGGAAGACGGGCTCTGTCGTCGGAACAGTTTGTGTCGTCTTTGGATGTCTCGCGTGCTGCAAAACGTTAAACAAGATCTGAAAAATGACCTGATTGCAGGTCTCCTGGTGGTAATTCCGCTGGCAACGACGATCTGGCTGACGATCACTGTGGCAGCGTGGGTGATTCGTTTTTTAACTCGCTTTCCTAAGCAGCTCAACCCTTTTACGGGCTTTCATCCTGTATTAGTGGTTCTGTTGAATTTGACGGTGGGCTTTGCTGTACCCCTGCTGGCAATTTTGCTGATTGGCCTGATGGCCCGCAACATTGCTGGGCGTTGGTTGCTGGATTTTGGCGAAAAGATCCTACAGTCGATCCCGCTGGCGGGTGCAGTTTATAAAACGCTACAGCAGCTGCTACAGACCCTATTACAAGATTCTAAGAGCCGCTTCCGTCGGGTGGTGATGGTGGAGTATCCCCGTCGGGGGCTGTGGGCCGTGGCCTTTGTGACCAGCCAGGTGGTTGAGCCCCAGGCTCAACCTGACGGCACGATCGGCGATGGTATGCTCAGTGTTTTTATTCCGACAACGCCGAACCCTACCAGTGGCTGGTACGCTGTGGTGTCTGAGCAAGATGTGGTCAATTTGTCGATTTCTATCGAAGAAGCGTTTCGCGTTTTGCTGTCGGGCGGCATTGTTGGGCCTAACCTGGCGGAGGCCATTGCCAATCGCCACGTGCCCGGGGCCCTAGAGCCGGGCGAACCCGTCGATGCCTTAGCGGCTGACCAGGATGCTGAACTGTCCTTGTCGTCTCGGTCAGCGTCCGCTGAGTCCCCCCGTTCTGAAGCGCCGACGATTCGGTCTTCTCCTACCGAAGCGGTTACCTAAAAGCTATGCAGTCACGTCGAATTGCGCGGGAACTGGCCCTAATGGGAATGAGCCAGCTATCGGATCGGGCCCATCCGCGCTCCAGCAATACCTCCAGCGATATTGATCTGGATCAACCCTTGAAAGGTGCGATCGCAACCGTTACTACCGAGGTCAAAGAATCGCTGGAAGCGGCTTCTGCTGAGCTTACTCGGGCGGAGCGTCACCTGCTCACCAGTGAAACCCGGACCGATGAGCCCGAGGTACCCCGTCAACAGGTGCAGGCCGTTATTGACCGAGTTCGCACCGCCGTTGCGCGATTGGCCTACACCGAAGAACTGCCCGGCAGTAGTGTGCCGACGTTAATTGCTGAGGCGAAGGGGCTGCTGGAGACGGCTTCGACGGAGCTGACCGACTGTGACAGTCGTTTGCCCTATCGCCCGGCGGATGAGGCCACGAACTCGCCCACTCGGGATGCCATTGCGTTGGTGCAGACGGCCATTAACCGCCTAGGGCCCGCAGTGGAGCTGTATCAGCTGGTGCCCGTGGCTCAACAACCCGAGACCTTAGACTACGCTGGGCAAATTTTGCAGTATCTCACCCAGCATCAGTCCGATCTCGATACCACTTTGGATGATGCCATGGAGGGCTGGAAACTCAAGCGACTGGCCCGAGTGGATCGCGATATTCTCCGCATTGCCCTAACTGAGATTCTGTACCTTAAACTCGACAAGCGCATTGCCATTGACGAAGCTGTCGAAGTGGCCAAACGCTACAGTGACGACGACGGCTATCGATTTATCAACGGTGTGATGCGTCGGGTCACCGACCGATTGAAGCAGGCTGCAGCAGTACCTGGCCCATCGCCAGATCGGCCCCCCGAAAATCCTCCCTCACCGTCCAGCCCTGATTTCTAAGCCTGACGCTGCACAACCGTTTACACTAATAGCCGATACGTTTCATCTTTAAGAAAACCGGCTATGCCTGCGTTCAACTGGTTCCGTCGCAATTTCAATAAATCTGATGACAAGGCTGCTGAAGCGCCGGTGTCACAGGATCAGGCGGCTGATGAGCAGGCCGACGATCAGGCTGACCAGCAGTCCGGGGCAGGCGCGGAAGAACTGACTGCCGCAGAGCGGCTAGCCTTTGCCAAGGCAGCCTATCAGAATCTGCAAAAGCAGAAGGCTGGGGCCGAGCCAGCCGAGCCATCTCCATCAGAGGAGGCCCCATCAGAGGAGGCCCCACCAGAAGCGGTCCCACCAGAGGCGTCAGTTGCGGCAGCCGCGCCGGAGTCTGCGACTGAGTCGGTGCCTGTGGCTGAGCCCCCTGCTGAGTTGGAGACTGCTGCTGAGCCGGAGCCGGCCACGACGCCCGAAACACTGGCGGTTGAAGAACCCCCGCAAGAACCCCCGCAAGAACCTCAGGA
>JBCBOC010000692.1:0-2685 GCA_039821475.1 Cyanobacteria bacterium J06632_22
AAACAGTTTTTGACGGCTGCGCAGCTGACTATCAGTTTGCAACTTTCGGAGAAGCAATGGGTTGCACCAGGGTTGCCGGAGACGTTGCAGGCTATTAGCAAAGATTTTCGCTGGCGTATTCAAGGATTGGTCTTGGAAATAGACCACACGGTCTTGAACCGGCATGTTCACTGGTCAACTCAGCTAATTCAGCGACTACAGGGCATGGGGATTCGTGTCCAGATCTGTAACTTCATTCCAACCCATTCGGCCCTGGCGGCCATCAAGTATTTCCAGATTAAGGCTGTCAAAATCGACCAAAACTTTTTGCGTAATTTAGCCGCAAGCCAAGCCGCACAAGTTTGCTTTAGGAGCGTGCTGGACAAATTTCAACAAATGAAAGTTGATGTTAGCGTTCCCTGTATCGAATCTCCAGAGCAGGTCCGTCTCCTGACGCAGCTGAACTGTAAAAGCTGGCGGGCTGTCTGTGCGACGCCGATTAGCCCTAGGGAAGCAACACTACTGATCCATGCTGACTCCAAGTTGGCCCAAGCCAACGTGACGACGTACCTGTCTGCAATGAATCGGCTCAGTCAGTTTGTTCAGCAGTATTTAGGACTCACGGTGGTCAGTCGGTATTGGCAGACAACGTGTCCTGGTAGCGAATGGCTCAGTTCAGAGGCCGTATCGTGGCAAAAATCCGGCCAGTTTCACACCCAGGGTGATTTTTGTCTTTCGTCCGGCCAGATTCAAGACATTGAGCTGTGGGTGAATCGCTTCATGGCGAACTGTAGTCGTATTATTCGCGACCTACCAGATCTGATACATGCTTCAGGGTTAACGCTGGCTGAGACCCAGCTTTTACGTCTTCAGGAGCCCTAATGACGACTCAAGGGATTGTTTCTGTAAACGTGGGTTTACGCATATCTGGGGCACCCTAAAGTTACCGGGATCACATCGGTTGCTTCGATCTCCCTTTCTGTCGGCATGTCTTTACCTTCCCAACGTTCAGCGGCAGCAGTGACCTGTGACGCTTCTTCTCCTTCATTGCATACTGCATTATTTAAAGCCTCTGATTGTCTCTCTATGGGGCAGGGAGATGTGGCTGTCGCAATCGCGCAGCTGACCTGTATTGCGGCTGAGGCCCTCGCCGTAGAGCGCGTTAGTGTTTGGCTATATCATGATCGAAATGATCAGCTGATAGAAGCTAATACTTACGTTTTAAGTCAGCGATGTCACACCGCGGGGCGTCAGCTCCGGATAGACGACTACCCCGATTATTTTTCACCGCAGCCGGCCCATCAGCACTACCAGGTCCGAGAATCTACGGAGGATATGGCTGATAGTTTTGCGCAGCGATGGCTGATTCCTCGTCATGTCGGTGCCTTGATTACAGTGCCGGTCTATCAGCAGGGGCAAATCGCGGGTTGGGTCTGGTATGAGCACATTGACCAGCCTCGTCAGTGGCGGGACGAGGAACAAACCTTTGCGATCGCAATTGCCAATTTGATCACTACGGCTCTAGGGCATCAGTTTTATCAGCAGCAGCAGGGGACGGTCCAACAGCACCAGCATCGTGTGTTGCTCTTGAGTGACACCCTAAAGGCCATCGGATCTGTCCCCAGCGATGGTGCATTGCTGCAGCAGATAGCTCAGCAGATAGCCAGCCTGTATCAGGCCTTGAGTTGTGAAATCTGGCGCTACAGACCAGACAGCAGCGCGCCGCTACAGACGGCTGCAGCCTACGCCCCAACTGCCCCTGATTCAGTCCCGGCGTCTACTCAGCCTAATTTTGTCCTGTCGCCCCAGACGGAGCCCTTTTTGCAGGCGGTGATGGCGGCATCTGATGGCCTGACCTCGGAAGCCTCATTATCTTCCACCCCCACTGAATTAGGGCAACATTGGATCGTGTTGCCCGCCCTGTATGGTGGCCAACCTAACGGGTTTGTGAGCTTAAAATTTCCCCAGGCAGAACGTATTCCCACTGAGCAAGCCAGGGCACATCTGCAAGATTTTGCGATTCAAATTGGGATTGTTCTGGCCCATGCCCAGCTGTTAGAGCAGGAGAAAAACCAGCAGGGAACGCTGAACCGGCAACACAAGCAGCTTCAACGCGAGATTATCGAACGGCAGCAGGCAGAACAGGCCTGGCAGGAAAGCCAGCGATTTATCCAAAGTATTTTGGATGCCAGTACGAATATTCTGTACGTCAACAACTTCGATACGGGTGAAAACTTTTACGTTAACCGCTGCTTGACGTCTGTTTTAGGGTACGACGTTCAAGATCTAAGGGATTTGGGGCCCCATTACCTAGAGCAGCTCTCCCATCCTGACGACATTCTGCATATGCGATCGCAGCGGGTTAAGCTCTCTCATCTCGACGATGGGGAAATTGTCGAAAGTGAGTATCGCTTTCGACACCAGCATGGGGGATGGCGATGGCTTCTGTGCCGAGAGACGGTTTTCCACCGAGATTCCGAGGGACGCCCTACGCAAATTTTTGGCACCGCGACCGATATTACCCAGCGTAAACAGGCCGAAGTGGCTCTGCATGAAGTCAATCGTGAGCTTCATCGATTGGCCAGTATTGACGGTCTGACAGAAGTTGCCAACCGTCGCTGTTTTGATAAGCACCTTAACCAAGAGTGGGAAAATCTGCGCCACAGCAACACTCCGCTGACCTTGATCTTGTGTGATATTGACTAC
>JBCBOC010000318.1:0-5241 GCA_039821475.1 Cyanobacteria bacterium J06632_22
ATGCCAGGCGCATTTGCTGGCTTCACAGCAGTATTTTACCTAATATTATTGCTAACCCAAACCTCCATTCCTAAGGCCCAAGCCGCAGGTTTGCTTTTGGAAAAGTTTCCCGAGGGTGGTCTTTGGCAACCTCTGCACTTATCTATGGTGCAGCAGGTGAATTGGTCACTCATCGGTGGGCAAGTGGGTAATATGGCAACGACCGCGTTGCTTTCTGTGATTTCACTTCTGCTGATTATCTCTGGTATTGAGCTGGCTGCCAAGCAGGATATTGACCTCAACAAAGAACTTCGTTCATCTGGCTTGGCTAACCTTGCTATCGGTCTTGGCGGCGGGAGCATTAGTTTTCAAGCTTTCAGTTTTTCTACCTTAAGCTGTGTGCGCATTGGCGCAAAAAGTCGCTTAGTCGGTCTTTTAGTCTCTTTGATTTGCCTTTTGACGTTGGTTGCTGGCGATGCACTTATCACTATTTTCCCTAAACCTTTGTTGGGGGGGATTTTACTTTATTTAGGGCTAAGCTTTTTGGTGGAGTGGGTCTATGATGCGTGGTTTAATTTACCTCGACTCGACTACGCTATTGTTCTGCTCATTTTGTTAGTGATTGCTACCGTTGGTTTTCTGCCAGGAATTGGGGTGGGTCTTACAGTCTCTGTCGTTCTTTTCGTGATCAGCGCCAGCCAAGTCAATGTGACTAGACACGTTTTTTCTGGTATTACTCACCACAGCCACACGGCTCGAAGTCTCCCTCAAACACGTGTCCTTCAGGAAGAAGGTGATCAGATTTATATCCTAGATTTGCAAGGCTTTCTATTTTTTGGGACAGCCAGCGCTCTACTCAATCGTATTCAACAGCGATTAGAAGATCAAAGCTTGACTCCTCTAAAGTACGTTGTCCTAGACTTTCGAGCGGTCAATGGCTTAGATTCTTCTGCTGTGTTTAGCTTTGTCCGACTCAAGCAGCTTCTACAGCAGCAGGACATGCGGCTGATATTCACGAACTTGAATCAGTCCATTCGGACCCAACTCAAGCGCGGTGGCTGTTTACAGTCAGACGACCCGGTTTGTCAGGTTTTTCCCGATCTCGATCGAGGACTAGAGTGGTGCGAAAACGATCTGCTGAATGTGGTTCCTCTGCGCCGTGCTCGAATCATGCCACTGATCGTTCAGCTCAATGATTTGTTTTCTGAACGAGACCATATTGCTGAGTTCATTGACTACCTGGAGGAGTGGGATGTTGACGCGGGGGAAGTCGTGTTCCAACAAGGACAGGTAGTTGATGCACTTTACCTCATTGAAGTTGGCCAGGTCACGCTGTATCTGTTAGACCAACAGGGTCAGAGTCATCGCATCCAGTCTCTCGGCATGGGTAATGTGGTCGGAGAACTGGACTTCTTTCACCATGACACCCATAAAACAACTGCGATTGTAGATGCCGAGAGTACACTGTACCGGCTTTCTCGTGCCCGTTTTGATAACCTCAAGCAGGAGCAGCCTGATGTAGCTGCAGCCTTTCAATCAGCCGTGATTCAAGTCTTAAGCGATCGTCTCACCAACGCTTACAAAGAAATAACGGAGCTACTCCATGCATAATCTTTTTGACCGTTCAGCCAGGCGAGTCTGGGCTGACCTGATCGATTCAGCACACCCGTGACCGCTACTTACTTATTAGAGGGCAGGATGCGTGAAGAGCTAAAGGCTGTCTGCATGAGCTTCTGGGGTGATTTTGAAATCCGCATCAGCTGTAGGTCGGTGGCAGCTAGGGAGGAATTCTCTAGTAAATAGGGCAGATTGTGAACGATGTCGTGACAGCGATGTAAAAAGCGATTCACCCACATGTGTAGATCGGCCTGCTGTTGGGGTGCGATGCAATCTTCGGGATAGTGGGTCGTTAAGATCTCGGGGGATTGGTTGGGATACCAGTGGGATAGCCATGACCGGACCGGCTTAGTAGCCTGCCAGTAGCGGGTAATGATGGGCCCGCCTAGCCATTGCTGAATAACTTGATTGAGACGATACATCGCGGTGAGATGGGCCTTCATGCTCATCATCGCTTTGCGCTCAGTGTGGAGGAGGCGGGTGACCACCTCGGTGGTGCGAAGAGGGTGATCGAAGAGGAAACCCTGGCCGTAGCGACAGCCTACGGCATCCATTGTGGTGTACTGTTCTGCGGTTTCGATTCCCTTGGCAATGGTACGAATGCCAATGGCACGGGTGGCTTCGACAAAGGCTTTGAGCAGGGCTTGCTGTTCTGGGTCAGCGTTTTGGGTAACGGCAATGGCAAGTTTAACGGTATCCACTGGACATTGCTGCAATAAGGGCAGCAGCGTCATGTCTGGAACCATATCGTCGATGCAGAGAGCGAGTCCCTGTTCACAGACGCCTTCGAGATGGCCAATGGCAGCTTTGAAGTCAGTCTGTAAAAAGTTTAGGGGGACTTCGATTTGTAGAGGCTTTTCACCATACTTTACCCCAGGGGCCAAGTCCTGGAAGACATCGACCAGCCCCGGGGACATCAGCTGACGATGGGATAGGTTGATGCTGACCTGGGGCTTAGTGAAGGGAAACTGCTGCTTCCAATGGGCCAGTTGGCTCGCGGTTTCGTAAAGTAACCATTCCCCTAGCGGCGCCGAGAGACCCGTTTTTTCAAGCAGAGGCATAAACTCGGCCGGGTACAGCAGGGTTCGCTCGGGCTGCCAGCGAATCAGTGCTTCAAACCCCTCTAGGCGGCTATCGGCAAAGGATATGACCGGCTGATAACAGATCTGGAATTCTCGTCGAAAGTGAGATCGCTCTGTGGTGCCGACGAGATGAGATAGGGAAGAGAGCATGACATCAGGGTGCTGAAACGGGCAGTGGATGGGCAGGACTTATCGGGTAGAACACATCAGAAGATGCCCCAGAATGGCTGGATGGTAGGCTGGCAGAAATAGTGGTAGAGGAACGGGCCTTGAGGAACGGGCCCAGATGTGCCGACCTATACTATGTGCTGACCTATATATGAAATAGCAGACTCCCTAGGCGCAACACACCGTCAAAAACCGAGAAATGTAGCATTTTTTACACCCGTGATTTCTCCCATACAGGGCTCCGAATAACCACGGTCGGTCGGCTTGTCGTTAAGATGGTCGAATGCAGAATATTCAGTTGAGTTGAGCATCATGGCTGTGCGATCGCACTTCTCCAAGTTTCCCATTACCTACCGCTGGCGTAGCGTCATTCGGCAATTTTTGGCTCTGATGTGTGTGGGGTTACTTGCGATCGCACTGCCCAGCTGCACCTTGGCCCAGTTCAAGACAGAAGCCGCCGAGCCAGAACGTATTGTTTACACGATCCTCAGCGACCCTAAGACCTTTAACTACGCCCTCAGCAGCGAGCGGCCCAATATTTTTAGCTTGACCTTCGAAGGTCTGATCAGTGAAGACTACTCGACCGGTGAAATCGTCCCTGAGCTGGCGGAGTCCTGGCAGTTTTCGGAAGACGGTCTGACGCTGGTCTTCACCCTGCGTGAGGGACTGCAGTGGTCTGACGACCAGCCGCTGACGGTGGATGATGTGGTATTCACCTACAACCAAGTTTATTTAAATGAGGAGATCCCGACCAACACACGGGATATTCTTCGGGTTGGGGATGAGGGACGCCTGCCTACGATTCGCAAGCTCGACGACCGCCGGGTTGAATTCAGCGTGCCTGAACCCTTTGCGCCCTTTCTACGGAGTACCGGGTTACCCATCCTACCGAAGCACGCCCTCGAGCCCACCATCGAGGCTCGCGACATGGAGGGGCAGCCCGTCTTTCTCGCAACTTGGGATACCAGCACCCCACCCGAGCAGATTATTTGCAATGGCGCTTATACCCTCAAAAGCTTTCTCCCCGGTGAACGGGTCGTATTTGAGCGCAACCCCAACTACTGGCGCAAAAATGCAGACGGTAGCCCCCAAACCAAAATTGAGCAGGTCGTCTGGCAGGTGGTGGAGTCCCAAGACAGCGAATTTGCCCAGTTTCGCTCCGGGGGGTTAGACCTTATGAGTATTGCCCCCAACCAGTTTTCCCTAATGAAACAGAGCGAGGCACGGGGCGGCTACACCATTTACAATGCCGGGCCGACTGCGGGGACGTTATTTATTACCTTTAACCTCAATACCGGCTCTCGCAACGGCAAGCCGCTGGTCGATCCGATCAAATCCCGCTGGTTTAATACCCTGGAATTTCGGCAGGCCGTCGCCCATGCCATTGACCGAGAGACGATGCTCAACGATATCTATCAGGGGCTAGGGGTACTGCAAAATTCGCCGATTACCTTTGCCAGTCCCTATTATGTAGACCCTGATGAGAATGGCAGTCCCGTTTACGATTACAACCCCGAACGGGCCAAAGAGCTGCTGCTTTCAGCGGGCTTTACCTACAACGGAGAAGGCCAGCTGTTGGACGCCGAAGGGAATCTAGTGCGATTTACTTTAGTGACCAACTCGGGCAACCAAGTCCGTGAAGCCATCGGGGCTCAGATCGATTTTGACCTGTCTCAAATTGGCATAACCGTAGATTTTCAGCCCCTAGCCTGGGGGGTTTTGCTAGAAAAACTGGGCGATAGTCTCGATTGGGACGCCCATATCATTAGCATTGGCGGAGGCTTTGAGCCCAATGGGGCCTCCGTGATCTGGGATATCGATGGTGGGCTCCATGCGTTTAACCAGGCCCCGTTGCCAGGCCAGGAACCCATTGATGGCCGCGAGATCAGAGATTGGGAGCTGGAAATCGACCGGCTGTATAAGGAAGGGGCCAAGGAACTGGATGATGAAAAGCGTAAAGAAATTTACGCTCAAACCCAGCGGATTACCCAAGAAAATTTGCCGTTTATTTACCTGGTCACCCAATACTCGATGTCAGCGATTCGCGATCGCGTTCAAAATGTCAATGTTTCAGCCGTGGGGGGGTCCCTGTGGAATATTCACGAGCTGGAGCTTATAGAAAATTAAGCTGGGTCTTAAAGGAATTGGTGGATTTGGCCCAAGACCCTATCCAACCGCCCCATAATCAATCCACTGTTGACAGCTGATGTTGGCGGCTGACTGTCGGTCACAGGCATAAGCTAAACTGACAAGCACAATGGGTCCAAAGATCCCCGCTCTAGGAGCGTCGTAAAGATCTTTGGGACGACTGGCTACGCGCCTGGCAAATCTTCTCACCCCAGAGCCTATGGACGATCTCGACCAAGCCTATAGAGTGCTGGAAATTGAACCTGGC
>JBCBOC010000332.1:0-5074 GCA_039821475.1 Cyanobacteria bacterium J06632_22
CGACTCTGGGGCCGTTAAACCAGTTGAAGGTTGCGCTGTTGGGGTCGGCATCGACCGTCAGCAGACTATCAGCCCCAGAGTCGTTATTGAATGAGTTTTTATGTCCGGCCAAGATCGATCATCGAACGCGGATCAACCTGATTTTGAAACCCTGAAACATCGTATGAACTTAGAACTTGAAACCCTCAGTGTGAACCAGCTTCACAACCTTGCTAATCAAGCTGTTTCGCAAAAGCTAATTACAGCCCATGGCTATCGGGGTGGGCAATACGAAGTCTTGAAAGATGGTGAGTTTATTCTTCTGTCTCCACAAGAGGCCATTCAGTATTTCCAGACCTTACTCGGAGAAGATAGTCCAGAGCAGTAGTGGTTGCCTAAGCACAGGTTCTATTGCAGTTGCAGAGTGATGCAGCTATCGCTACGAGGGTTGGGCATGGTGACCAAACTACTTGACGCCAACACCAGCCACTGAGCACCAGAAAGGTTCTCAGCAAAGGGGCGAGGGCTACTTACACTCGCAACGCGAAATGCACGCGACAAATGCGATAGAAACGCTGAACCGCGTCCAGGCTGAAGCGGGTTGCTATTTTTCGCACGCGCTTTGGTGCTGGGCGTGAGCCAGTTTAGTTGGGGGCTGTCGTGTGCTGTTTTGCTTACGTCTAGGTGTCGGGAATGGGAACGACGGCGACCGCCAGAACCCTCTCCAGCAGCCTTGGCGTGAAATCGACTGGACTGGGGGCAACCCCAATTGGCAACCTTGCGTTTCCCTTCGACCGCTACCTCAGTAACATCATTCGTTATTCCATGATCGCCACTGTCACTCGGAGCAATTGGCATCGGGCCAACCAGGTCCACCTGAACCATGCCTTAAAAGTGGTGCGACAAGCGTTGGTGAATCAGGCGAATCGTCTGATGGGCGACGAACTGGACGAGCGTCTAATGGGTAGTGCAGGGGCAGATACCCTCGACGATCTGCCGAGTGACGATTTGGACAAGGGCCTAAACGAAGACATTCCGGGGCAGGCGGCCTATTCTCTAGACCTGCTGTGCCGCAGTTTTGGCCTGAATCCCTTTGAACGCAGTATTGTGCTGCTGTGTGCTGGGATGGAACTAGAGGGGAACTGGTCTGAACTTTGCCAGGCCGCAAGCGGTAGTGCCTATCCCACCTTTGGGCTGGCGTTAAGTCTGTTCTCGGAGGCTACTTGGGCTGCATTAACGCCCAGTGCGCCGCTGCGGCGCTGGCAGCTCATTGAGGTGGGTGGAGGTAACGCCCTGATCAACAGCCCCCTTCGCATTGACGAGCGAATTTTGCATTATCTAACGGGGGTGCAGTACATCGACCAGCGATTGCAGGTCTTGATGTCTCCCGTCTACGAGAATAGTGAACTGGTGCCCTCTCATCAGCAGTTGATTGACACCATCGAGCAGACCTGGCGACGGTCGCTGCCCCAGGGGTTGTTGCCGGTTATTCAGCTGATTGGAGACGATAGCAGCAGTCTGAGAGCGGTTGCGGCTACTGCCTGTCATCAGATGGGATTATCGCTACAGACCCTGGCCCTTGAAGCCTTACCCACCGACTGGCAGCAGCTCCGGTTGCTACAGACCCTGTGTGAGCGGGAGTATAGCCTGAGCGGTACTGTTGTCCTGTTGGACGATGAAAGCATAGGTCATGGAACTAAGGAACGACAGAGCGCTATTGCAACCTTTATCGACCAGGCCAATCTACCCCTGATAGTCACGACGCCCAGTCGTCGGCGTCAGCGTCAGCGCGCCATCATCTCGCTGGAAGTTTCACGCCCCACAGCGGCAGAGCAGCGTGAGCTAT
Organism: Cyanobacteria bacterium J06632_22; assembly: GCA_039821475.1. GTDB lineage: Bacteria > Cyanobacteriota > Cyanobacteriia > Phormidesmidales > Phormidesmidaceae > CAWUKV01. The sequence goes on from JBCBOC010000332.1 coordinate 1,826, forward strand.
GGCAAAGTGGGTTAGAAACTCGAGATATCTCCCTAGGGCCTGACCATCTGACCACGCTGGTGTCCCAGTTCAACCTCAGCCCTGGCGATATCCAGACCATCTGTCGACAGAGCCAACCTGCCGACGACCCCAAACAACTCTGGACCCTATGTCGGACCCAGGCACGCCCGAAGCTGGATGAGTTGGCTCAACGAATCGATGCCCGTGCTGGCTGGGACAGCCTAGTCTTGCCCGAAAAGGAACAGCAGATTTTGCAAACGCTGTCAGCCCATGTGGTCCAGCGTGCCAGGGTCTATGAAGATTGGGGGTTTGGGGGTAAAAACGGCCGGGGACTAGGCATCAGTGCCCTGTTTGCAGGTGCGAGTGGCACCGGTAAAACCACCGCTGCTGAAGTGATTTCCCGCGATCTAGAGCTAGATTTGTACCGCATTGACCTCAGTGCCGTGGTCAGTAAGTACATTGGTGAAACAGAAAAAAATCTCCGTCGCATTTTTGATGCGGCGGAGGGTGGCGGCGTGATTTTGCTGTTTGACGAGGCCGACTCTCTGTTCGGTAAGCGGAGCGATGTCAGTGACTCTAAAGATCGCTACGCCAATATGGAGGTGAGCTACCTGCTGCAGCGCATGGAATCCTATCGTGGTTTAGCCATTCTGACGACAAACCTGAAAAATTCGATGGATCAGGCCTTTCTGCGACGACTTCGGTTTGTGGTTCAGTTTCCTTTTCCTGATGCTAAGCAGCGGGCTGAGATTTGGCGGCGGGTCTTTCCAAAAGAGACGCCGACGGCGGGACTCGTGTATGAGAGACTGGCCAAGCTGAGCATTGCTGGGGGCAATATTCGAAACATTGCTCTGAATGCGGCGTTTATCGCGGCAGATGTCGGCGAGCCCGTGATGATGATCCATCTGTTGCAGGCCGCAAAGCAGGAGTATTTGAAGTTAGAAAGACCGCTAACGGATTCAGAAGTGAAAGGTTGGGTGTAAGGTTAGCGTCGCTGGCCGACAGATGTAAAACCATCACGCAAAAGGTGACCTTTCCGCCTGGAAAGGTCACCTTTCGATAGCGCGCGCCCCTTTGCTTAGGACAGTTTCGGCTGTGAAACCCTTGGTATTGGAGCCAAGTGGCCCGCAACCGCGCACAAATTCAGTTGTCGTTTTCTCGACAGAACAACACTAATTCGGACGGTCGGTAGGGTTTAAATCCCTGGAATCTCAGATAGTTCGCACTCGAGTTCTTCGACGGAGAAATTCATCATCTCTTTCCACTCATCTAAAGTGAAGCTGAACCCCTTCTGGTTTGCCATTTTTACAAATGACTGGGGATTAGGCGCGGTGTTCAGTGTTTCCCGCAGGGCAAGATTGGTTTTTGCTTCCCGAAAGAGCCGAGCGACCTGTTCCTTAGCCATGAGTAACCTGTTATCAAATGAATCTTATTTGTCACATTTGTTTTACCTTACTTCACCTATCTAAGGGAATAGTCATAATCACGGAAGTTTTCTACACATAATCCCGATAACATATCAAGAAAACTTAGGCGATTCAGGGCGCACAGTTTTTGTATGGGGAAACGCTATGAAAAATCTGCCCGTTGTAAATTCGGCATGCTAAATCCGTTATGGTAAGTCCGTCAAACGTGTCCGATGACAATGCGATCGCAGGTCAAGCTGAGGACTCGCCTCAGGCGCTGTTGGGTCAAGGGTGGGGCTTCCCTCTCAGGCTGACGGTCCAGGGTGGTTTACAGTTCAGCCAAACGTTTCGCAACCTGGAGGAGTCCATTATTATCATTCTGGGTACTCGCCTAGGAGAACGACTTTATCGCCCTGACTTTGGCTCACGCCTCCATGAGCTTGTCTTTGCGCCGCTGAATGAAGATACGTTGTTACTAGCCCAAATCTACGCTCGCGAGGCCATTAAGAAGTGGGAACCTCGGGTGTCAGTGGATACGGTAACGGCGACCGCTATGCCTGACAATGCAAGTCTCAATATTTATGTGAGCTATCGCATTAAAGCAACCCGCCAGCGACGAAATTTGATCTATCCGTTCTACCTCACCCCGGCAGACGAATAGCCAGTAACAACTGTTCGGTCACTCTGGTGGAAACTACGCAACCCCGTCGTTGATTCCTGCTGCCTGTGGCCTTAGTTCAACACTTTTAGTTTGAAGTCTAGGGCTTTTCCTCGGAAAAATAGCTGTTCTGGACCGGGCCAAGGTTTCATTTATTTCAATAGCGGAGCTTACTCACGCTGCCTCGAACCGACCATTTTGGGGTCTGTCCGCTAGGCTCTCGTTTGCGCAGTAGAAGATTAGTGCCGTGCAACTGCTAGGGCTAAGACTGTTTTCTTCTGGCCGCCGTAACCTTTTATCTGCCCCCTGAACCCTATGGAATTTGACTTTCTCTCCAAACTGCCCAATTCCAATTTGGATGATCGCACCTTTAAGGAATTGGTGGAAGAATGTTTGCTGCGGGTGCCGCGTTACTGCCCCGAGTGGACAAACCACAACCCTAGCGACCCCGGCGTGACCATGCTGGAGCTGTTTGGCTGGTTGACCGATCAGATGATGATGCGGTTTAACCAGGTGCCCCGTCGCAACTATGTGGCCTTTTTGGAACTGTTGGGCATTCGTCTGCAGCCGCCCGCCCCAGCGCGGACGGCGGTGACGTTTTATTTGGCAGCGAGCTTGCCGGAACCCTACGAAATTGCTGAAGCGGTCGAGGTGGCGACGGAACGAACGGAGACAGAAGATGCCATTATTTTTAGTACGGATCGACCGTTAACCATTGGCCTGCCGCACATCCATCATTTGCTCACGGCTGAGACGGCAGAGCAGTCGCCAGCGGTGTTACTGGATCGCTTGTCTACTCGCTGGACCCGGCAGGCCGATGGTCGCTGGAGCGGGGGAGAACAACATATTTTTAACCCAACGCCGCAGCCAGGCAACAGCTTCTACGTCGTGCTTGACCCTGAGCAGCAGCTGATGGGCAACGTGATTGCTCTGGCGTTTGAAGGTGAGACGGCAACGCCTACGGGGATTCGACCCGAAGCGCCGCCCCGCCGCTGGGAGGCTTGGAACGGGCAAACTTGGGTGCCGGTGCTGCTGCGGGAAAGCGATGATGAAACCCGCGGCTTTAGTTTTTACGATACCGGTGTCAAGCGAGGGGAGGTAACGTTGCATTTGCCGCAGCAGTTGCCGGTGGCAGACTTTGCTGGGTACCGGGGTCGCTGGGTGCGCTGTGTGTGTGTGGCGCCA
>JBCBOC010000209.1:0-6486 GCA_039821475.1 Cyanobacteria bacterium J06632_22
ACTTGGCGCCAATCCCACAGACTGCCAAAGAACGTGAATGACGCACCCACTACCACGGGGTAGCGGTACAGGCCCCACTGAAAATATTGTGGCAGGGAAAAGTAATAACTCACAATCAACAGGGCACAAATCATAAACTCCCCGCCAATACCACCGAAGTAAAGGAGCAGGTCAAAGGTCTGGGCTGACATCAGCCAAGTCATACCGAATTGAACAATCGCGAGACCTAGCGCCAGGAGTTGGGGCCAACGTTTCTGCTCGCGCTGCCCCGCCCAATAGAGTAAACCCAGTAAAATCAGAACGCCGAAGTACACCACAACAGACCGCTGCGGATCGACCGGGGTAAAACCTATCGGGAGTGGGATAGCGCGCCGCCCAGACATCCAGGCGACGACCGCATGTCCAAATTCGTGGAACCAAATATCAATGCCCCGCAGTAGTATGCCAAAGGGCCCAAACCCTTTGAGCAGGATACCGATCAACACTGCTAGGGGAAAATAGAAGACGGCACTAAAGCGATTCTCAAAGGACATCAAATCGGTATCTGCATCGGTTAAGGGAGCGATCTCAAACGATTGCCGCCAGGCTGCCTGTTTAGGTGCTGTTAAACCATAAACATGCACGGTGCGGAGGTTTGCCAGCCCCAGCTCAGACAAATCTAGCTGGGACAGCAGATTCTTCAGCGTATTCGTAACAGGCTCCGGCGTTGGCATGGCCGATGCTGCCAGGCCAATATGTAAATGTGCCCCTTGTACAGAGATTTGCGCTAAGTGCGCCACTTGTGGAAACTGATCGGTCAGCGATCTTGCGATCGCATCTGCTAAAACCGCTCGCTGATCTAACGACATAGCTTCAAACAAAAGATAGTTATTGCGTTCGTCGAATTGCTCGGAACAGGTCCTGATATCGCCGTCGCACCAAGGCCTCGTTGGAGGTTTGTGCGACGCGGCAGCCACGTGGCAACCGACTCAGTACTTGAGCGCCAGAGCTGTCCTCAGCAAAGTGGCGGTAGCTGGCTGGACCGGCTCTTACACACAGATCGACCGCTCCTGTGGCCAGCATTATTAAATAGCATTCCCAGTGGTCCGACTGACCAACTAAAGCGCTAAACTGCTCGAATGACCGAGCGGTACCTTTTTAAACCTATTGATTTATCTCAGCACGCCGATGTCTGTGTAAAGTTTCGGCGTGACGCAATGGCCTGTAGCTTTGCCGATGGCGCCGAGCGGTTTGACCAAGAAAGTGGCCCCAATGGTGAACAGTATCTGGAGTGGCTCAAGCAAAGAATTGAGGAAATCCCTGAGGGTTGCGTACATCTCTGGGAAGCCGGCCAAATCGTGGGTCAGGTAGAGCTGTACTTACAGGGTCAGCAAACCATCGGCGATGTCAAGCTGCTATACCTGATTCCCTCGGCGCGAGGGCGCGGTCTAGGTGAGGTCTTACATGACTATGTCATTCAGGTGTTCCAACAGGTGGGCGTCGTCAAGGCCCGACTGTCCGTCAGCCCAACCAACGCACGTGCCGTCGCCTTTTACCAAAAGCACGGCTGGCTAGCCCTCGGTCCCCGCCCCGACCTACCAGAGGTAACATTGATGGAGCTGACTCTACCGCAGGATTGAGCCGGAAGAACCATGATTGCCAGAGCTCTCTCGTTATTAACCCCGTTAGTTATCCTTGGCCTAGCCGCCCCAGCAACCTGGGCACAGCGTCTCTCTCCGACGGTCGTCACCGATGTTGCCCATCACCTGACAGGCATCATGGAAACGACGGCACAGGCCGAAGTCAACCCTAACTTTGTGGCTGTTCGCATGACCACCTGCCCCGTTGAGGTTATCCCTGCAGAATCTGACACGGTCTACCTTTATCAGGAGCAAGCACTGGTTGAAGCACTCACAGAACCCTACCGGCAGCGCTTTTTGAGAATTGCCCTGAGTGACGATGAACAGCGGATCGAATCCCGTACACTGAAGCCGGTCGCTGCCGAGCCCCTGATCGGGCTATGCAACCAAACCCTGCCACAGATGAACGTCGCTGACCTAGGCACACCAGTCTGTACGGTTGCGCTGCGGCCTTCGGCCTTAGGGTATGTCGGTAGTACCCCTGAGGAAGGCTGTCCCGTCTCCGTCAGGGGTGCGACCTATCTGACCAACGTTATTGTCCTGCACGCCCACGGTATGGATACTTGGGACCGGGGCTTCAATGCGGATGGCATTCAGGTCTGGGGCGCCCAGGCTGAACCCTATCGCTATCGCTGGGTTGGAGATAGCGACCGCTAAGCGCTGAGACGCTGCACTGACAGTCACTGGGTTCACAGTTTTGAGTGGTGCAACAGGCTGTTGCACCCGTAGGGTGCTTGCCAAAATCCCACATACAGGCAAAGGCCACGACAACAGTGCAACAACCCGTTGCACAAAACGGCCTGACCCTGTCGGGTACTCTTTGACCTCGTTTCGGTAACCAAGGTCGATCCATCTGTAGGAGTCATAGTCTTCTAAACGGAACGTATCATGATGACGCCCTTCTACAGAAAGGCTGCCCTGCGCGCCGCAACACCCATGGCCATCGGCGCCACCCTACTGGTGAGCACCGCTCTCACCACGGCAGCCCACAGTGACCCAGACATTCCCTTTGCCACGACCGCCAACGATGCCACAGCCCTCCACCTGAGCTGGATCAACGGCCAAAGTAACACGATCGATATCCAAGGCTGGACCGTCGCCGTTTTAGAGTCCTACAGTTGCGAAACCGGTCAACCGATTGCGGAGCGTACCCTGTCAGCTCAGCGTATTTTGGGGCAGCCTGTGGTCGACGAGCAAACCGGGAATGTCGCCGTTTCTATCCTGTTGGAAGAATGCTTTGACACCCAAAAGAGTGCTGTATTTGTGATCGACCCCCAGGGCTACGGTGGTCATGCCCTATACCGGGTGCAGGTCCCAGGGCCGCAGCCTTTTCCCCATGAGTTTTCTACCTATGCCCTGCGCGATGGCGCGGGCGTACAATATTGGAACTCAACGCTCATGGTACGCCACGGGGATGCCTCCGGTGCAGAGGCGATGCTATTGTTTCGTCCTGGGATGAATCCAGCTGGTGAGTATGCCGGATGCGCTACTATCGCGGCCGGTGAGAGCGGCGGCGCGCTGTGCCCTCAGTAATACCGAGCGCCCGGTTCGGCCATTGGGTATGCTGAGCAGGCAGCCCCCTCAGGATTGGTCTTACCGGTCAGCAGCATAGATAGCCAGGGGCCCATGTTCTGTAGCGAGATATGACATGGCTGATGATGCGGCGATCAAGAAAGTGGAAGTTGCGATCGCAATTCTCCACCAAAATAACCAGTTTCTGATGCAGCTCCGCGATGATATCCCCGGCATCTTTTACCCAGGTCACTGGGGCTTCTTTGGCGGCCACATCGAATCGGGCGAAACCGCCGACCAGGGCGTCCGCCGAGAGCTCATAGAGGAAATTGGCTACGCCCCGCTCCAGCTCAGCCTGTTCCAGCGCACCGAAGATGACCGCGTTGTGCGTCACTTTTACCACGGTGCCCTCACCGTCCCCGTTGAACAACTCCAACTCAACGAAGGTCAGGATATCGGCCTATGCACCATCCCAGATGTGAAACGCGGCTTCAAATTCTCAAAAAAATTGGGAGAGGACCGTCCGTTAGGCCTCCCCCATCAACATGCTCTAATCACGTTTATCGAGCAAGACTTATAGTGAGTTGAACTACGCTGTCGCTAGGGCAGCATCAGTCGCAGCGCTGTCGTTCTCTCCATCTTTAACAATATCCAGGTCAATATCCAGCACCCGCATGGCTAGCCCCGCCTTAGCCATATTGTCCACCTGGGAAATGTAAGGACTCGGCTCTACTTTACCGGTGCAGATAATTAGCGATCCTTTCTTCAGATACGGCAGCGTCCGCCAGGCCAGAGAGTTATCCCAAATACTGAGACGCACGGTAAAAGACACCTCGCGATCTTTGACACCGCGCACATAAATGGTCCCTTCAGCCACTTTGGCCTGCCGCCCATTGCCCACGTCAACAGTCTTCACTTCTACATCGGCTGCTAGATTGCCGCTGACAATCCACTTGTTGAGTCCCGCACTGGACATAGACGATGCTCCTGTAATAAATGATACGTCTCTTGCGTAAGTGTGCCCGTCAAACGCTCAGGCTAACGGTTTGACCTATGCAAAGTTCTTGCTACGTCTGGAACCCAGCGCTCCACATATGAAGCAGAACAGGGAATAGTTAGCGTACATTCGCTGGATTAGAACTGTTATGACAGTCGAGGGGTTGGTAGACGTATTCGACTGCGTCCAGAGGCTCCGAAATACAACAATTCAGTGCCCAGAACTGCTCCAAGCAAATCGACACATGCAAAATATGCCGCTAGACAAAGAAACCTACGATCAACAGTTCTCAGCAGCGGCAAACGCTTACGACACAGGCGATATCACCACTGCCTTTCAAAACATTCGCGGGCTACTCTCCTATCCAGAATCGCCAGAACTCGACTGGCGCTGGGCACCAACTTGGAATCTCTTTGCAGCGATTGGCGGTGAGTTTGCAGGGAAAGACTTTACTCAGCTCGCCCAACACGTCGCGCTGTACCCCAACAACGCCAATATTCTGTACAGGATGGGATACGAGCTCGTCGAAAAATCTCTCCCACAGATCGCAGCTACCGTTCTCACAAGGGCACAACAACTGTCACCAGACAATCCCAGAATCATTGAAGAACTGGCAGTTGCCCTAGAAAGATCGCACTTTCATACCGAGGCCTGTCGCCTGTTGCGATCGCAACCTACCTTACTCGAGAAATACTTCTTATTACGCTATTTGCTGGTATTCAACACCATCATGCTCGGTGACCTTGCTGCTGTTCGCCAGCGATTACCCTTAAATCCTGGTAATGACCGTGAGCAAACAATGGCCCAAAACCTTGAGGACATGGTCACTCGGGCAGACTGCATCAGCACTGCCAGCCCCTTAGATACCCAAGATCTGCGCGGCTGGCATTTCGCTCTGACACGCGGTCTGTTGCTCCACCGCTCACCCTATGGGCTAGACGCTGGCATGTACGGTCGCTATGCCTATATTCAAGACTCCTACAGCCTAATTCACGAAGGCATCCAGCGTCTTAAGCTGGTTTTAGACATCTGGCAGTTTCCCCTGAACCGCATCATCATGCTGCCCGACCGCAGCAGCCAGATCTTGGCCCATGCTGTTGCCCAAGCCTTCCACTGCGACCTAGCGCCGTGGACTGACACCCCAGCCGATCGCACGGGTCTGGTCGTCGCCTATGACTTAAACGACATTTCCGACGTGACCTTTCAACACCTCAGCACCGTTAGACCTAACCAACTCTTCTGGACCCACGCCAGCTGTTGGACCCAAGATCAACCCTACGCTGCCGATCTGACCACATTTCTGTACCAGTTCAACACCAACCCCTGGTCTGGTCAAGGAATGCGCAGGTCTGATTCGGGAGAGCCGGTTAAGCAAGCTGTGGATGAACGAGCAGCGCCTGCGATCGCAGCCGACATTCTCAATGCCCCTCTCAGGACTGATGCCCTTTGCGATCGCACCGACCTAGAGACGCTCGCCAGCGCCCTCTGGCCACGCCTACAACAAATGCAGCAAACTCAAAGCCTACGCTGCCGCCAATGGAACGGGTCACCTGTTCGCAGCAGTCAATTTACATAAGGTAGAAAACATCCGGCTAAGGCGTGCGTCTTTCTATAGACCGTTTGAGCGTCGTGCTACTTATGACGAATCTGGTCGTAGATCTTGATGTAGCGATCACCAGGCAGATTCCACGAGTAGTCGTAGGCCATAGCCTGCTGTTGGAGCTGTTTAAAAGACTTCCGATCACCGTACCAAAGGCCAATGGCCCGATCTAGAGCCGTCTCTAGGGCATAGTTATCAGCCTGGTAAAAGACGTAGCCGTTCCGTTTCTCGGGCGATTTGCCCTCATCATAGTCGCGGTCAAACACCGTATCTACCAGACCACCCACACCGCGCACCACCGGTACTGTCCCGTACTTCATCCCAATCAGCTGCGTCAGACCGCAAGGCTCAAAGTTACTGGGCACCACAATCATATCCGCGCCAGCATAAATCAAGTGGGCTAGCTCCTCATTAAAACCCAGTTCCAGATGGCAGTCCGGGTTTTCATTTAAGTTAGCCTTTTCGCTTTGGAAGTGATCGTTGATGGCTGCGCCAGTCGCCGATCCCAGCAGCACAAACTGTGCATTCTGGTTCAGGGCCCGATACATGGCATGGTGCACCAAATGCACCCCCTTCTGCTCGTCCAAGCGGCCAATAAACGCCACCAGCGGCTTATCGGTTTGCTGAAGTAGCAGCCGTTCTCGCAGCGCCTTTGTGTTGAGGACCTTATCCTCTAAATTCTCTGGCGCATAGGGAAACGGCACATAGGGGTCCAGCTCTGGATTCCAAACGTTATAGTCAATGCCGTTCAGCACACC
>JBCBOC010000680.1:0-2754 GCA_039821475.1 Cyanobacteria bacterium J06632_22
CTAGAAGGCACGCTCGACCGCGACTCTACAACGCTATCTCGCCACGTCCTGCAGCAGCTTCAGAGCTTTGGACCTGAGGCCCAGGACATTAGTGCCCTGATGAACCGCATTGCCCTGGCTGGTAAGCTGATTGCCCGACGCTTGTCCCGCGCTGGCCTCGTAGAAGATGCCCTGGGCTTTACCGGGCGAGAAAACGTGCAGGGCGAGTCTGTCAAAAAGATGGACGTATATGCCAATGACGTGTTTATCTCTGTCTTTAAGCAGAGCGGTCTGGTCTGTCGGCTGGCCTCCGAAGAAATGGAGGACCCCTACTATATTCCCGAAAATTGCCCTCTGGGTCGCTACACGCTGCTTTACGATCCCATTGACGGTTCTTCCAACGTCGATATCAACCTCAACGTGGGATCAATCTTTGCCATCCGCCAGCAGCAGGGTGACGACCTCGACCAAACCGGCTCAGACCTACTCACTTCCGGTCGGGATCAGATTGCGGCAGGCTACATCCTCTATGGCCCCAGCACCGTCCTGGTCTACTCCATCGGGCGCGGCGTCCATGCCTTTACCCTGGATCCCAGTCTGGGCGAATTCATTCTGTCTGCTGAAAATATTCGGATTCCTACCCACGGTCCGGTCTACAGCGTCAACGAAGGCAATTTCTGGCAATGGGAGGAGTCCTTACGAGACTACACCCGCTACGTTCATCGCCATGAGGGGTACTCCGCTCGCTACAGCGGTGCGCTAGTGGGTGATTTTCACCGCATTCTCACCCAGGGCGGCGTTTTTCTCTATCCGGGTTCTGTGAAGAAACCTGAAGGCAAACTGCGACTGTTGTACGAATCTGCCCCTCTGGCTTACCTGGCCGAGCAGGCCGGAGGCAAGGCCAGCACCGGGACAGAAGCTATTCTCGATGTCATTCCAGACAAGCTACATATGCGTACCCCGCTGGTCATTGGCAGTACCGAAGATGTCGCCCTTGTGGAATCGTTCATTAGCGAACGCATTCGCGAAGCTCAGACCGCTGCCGCTCTATAGCTCTATCTAAACTAGCTCTATCTAAACTTTCCTCCACCCTACCTATCGCTTATGGTCTCTCTTCTTGAAAATCCGCTGCGCGTTGGCCTGCAACAAGACAAGATTCCTGCGCCACAGATTTTGGTTATTTTTGGTGCGTCGGGTGACCTGACCCAGCGCAAACTGGTCCCTTCTCTGTACAAAATGCGCCTAGAGCGGCGACTGCCGCCAGAGCTAACCATTGTGGGGGTGGCTCGGCGGGACTGGAGTCATGAGTTCTTTCGAGACCACATGAAGCAGGGGATCGAAGAGTTTGGGGGCGGCATCACCAACCCAATGGTATGGGACAGCTTTTCCCAGGGTCTGTACTACTGTTCGGGGAATATGGACAACCCCGAGAGTTACCAAAAGCTCAAGGCCTTTCTATCGGAGCTGGATGAAAAGCGGGGTACCCAGGGGAATCGCCTGTTTTACCTGTCAGTTGCTCCTCGGTTCTTTGCTGAGGCCACCAAGCAGCTGGGCGCAGCGGGTATGTTGGCGGATCCTGAAAAGCAGCGGCTGATTATCGAGAAGCCCTTTGGTAAAGACTTGGCGTCAGCTCAAGTGCTCAATAGGGAAGTGCGACAGGTTTGTAAAGAAGAGCAAATTTACCGCATTGACCACTATCTGGGCAAAGAGACGGTTCAGAACCTGATGGTGTTCCGTTTCGCTAACGCTATTTTCGAGCCCCTGTGGAATCGGCAGTTTGTTGACCATGTGCAAATTACCGTGGCAGAAACGGTGGGCTTAGAGGGCCGGGCGGGCTACTACGAAACTGCCGGAGCCCTACGGGATATGGTGCAAAATCACCTGATGCAGCTGTTTTCTTTGACGGCGATGGAACCGCCCAACGCCCTGGATGCCACTAGCATTCGCGGCGAGAAGGTAAAGGTCCTGCAGGCGACGCAGCTGGTTGACCCCCAAGATGTTGGCCGCAGTGCCATACGCGGGCAGTATTCGGCCGGATGGATGAAGGGCAAAGAAGTGCCCGGCTACCGTCAGGAGGAGGAGGGTATTGAGGAGTCCACCAACCATACCTTTGTGGCTCTGGAGCTGATGGTAAACAACTGGCGCTGGCAGGGCGTACCGTTTTATCTGCGGACGGGTAAGCGGATGCCCAAGAAGGTGACGGAAATTTCGGTGCACTTCAAGCAGGTGCCGCACCTGATGTTCCAGTCGGCAGCCAAACAGGTGAATCGCAATATTTTGGCGCTGCGCATTCAGCCCGATGAAGGCATTTCCATGCGGTTCGAGGTAAAAACGCCGGGAACCTCAACGCGAACCCGGTCAGTAGATATGGATTTTCGCTATGATGCGGCTTTCGGTAAGCCCTCCACCGATGCCTATGCTCGGCTATTAGTGGACGGCATGTTGGGCGACCAGACCTTGTTTACCCGCGGTGATGAGGTGGAAGAATCCTGGCGGATTTTGACGCCCTTGCTAGAGGTGTGGGATGGCCCCAGCGATCCGAAGCAGATGCCCCTTTACGAAGCGGGCACCTGGGGCCGATCGAGGCGGAGTTGCTGCTAAATAAGGCGGGTCGTCGCTGGCGACGGCTGTAGTGTCCATGGGCCTGTGCTGGGCCTGATTGTTTCTGGTTTGACTATTTAATATTGTCCCGTGCTGGGTGTGCACACCCAGCTTAACCCCCTGAATCTCAATGGTTACTTCCCTTGTTGCGCTGCAAAAACCCAAAGATATTTC